>JAYVYM010000069.1:0-11553 GCA_043784245.1 Frankiales bacterium | reverse complement strand
GCGCACCCGCCAGGGTGCAGTCACCACTGCCGGTTGCTGCCACGAGAGCTAGGGGTGACCCCCGGGCCGCAACTTCCGCCGCGGCAGCAGCAGACGCTTGTTCTCGGGCCACCGGCACCTGGACACACCTGACACGTCCCCCAGGCCCCTCCGGCACCTGGAAGCGACGACCGCGTCCTCTAGCGATCGCTTCCATCTAGGCCCGGTCCCGGGCAGCGGTAGGCGGCATCATGCAAAGGTCGGCCGGGGATGGACTCCAGCTCTCCCGTCTTGATCATGCGCAGGAAGATTCGTTTGACCGTGTTCTCAGAGCCGATGCCGGTGAGGCGTCGGACCACGCCGTTGGCGATCTCATCGTGAGCCTTCAGGTATTCGAGGATCATCTCCTCCAGGCGGCAACAATCAGATAATCGCGGCGGTAGGCGCATCGCCTCGATCGGCCCCGCCTCGACGGCAAGGGCGCGGAGGTGCTGGCGCTACTGGCTACGACGTCGATGAGGACTTCTCCGCCGACGTCGCCGCGGCAAGGGATGCCGTGAACTCGGAGGGTCCCGCGTGGCCCGCCGACTGATCCTGTATAAAACTGCACAGAAATCTAGGCCTTGCCGGTCGGCAGTCCGAGGCCGTCATCGGTTGACGATGCGGACGAGCGACGCGTCCTTCGCCTCCTCATCGAGGGTCAGGGAAGCCCAGGCTCAGGTAGCCAGGTGCGCGCCTGTGCAGCGAGTGGGCCAGGACGCCAACATTGGTGTCGTGGTGGTCGTGCACCTTCCCAGGGTGGGTCCGGACGATCCGGCCGACGTACTGCACGGGTCGGCCCTTGAACGCGATCGGGCGACGAGGAACAGCGTGTCGAGCGCGGGGCAGTCGAAGCCCTCACCGAGGTAGGAGCCGGTGCCCACCGCGAGCAGCGGCGGTCCGCCGTCCTGGGGCACGAAGCCGGTCGAGCGCTGCGGCGCGTGCCTTCACTCCGAGACCGCCCCGGAGCACGACAGGGTCGTGGCCCGGGCCACGCAGCGCTTCGGCGAGGACCTCGACGTGGCGGGTCCACTGGGTGAGCACGAGGCAGTGCCTGCCCGCCTCGAGAGCGGCGTGCATGTCGGTGACCACCTGGCTGCCGGGCCGTCGAAGTCCGCGGCGACCGAGTGGCAGCGGTTGTTGGCCTTGAGCGGGTGTGAGCCGACGTCGAGCTCGCCGCTCAGGTGGGCTGCGACGATCTTGTTGGTCAAGTGCAGGTACTGGGGCTTGGACGCTCTGCTGCCCTTCCGGCAGCCACCAGGAACCGCCGGCACCCACCCCGCCCGGCCGGTGCTGGCATTCGTCCAGCGCGTGGCATAGACGCGTCCTGACGGCAGGCGAAGATGGCTCGGAAGAACGCGACCTTGGTCGCCGGGTCGGACCGCGCGTGCACCGGGAGGGCGGTGGTCGATCATGCCGGACTGAGCCGGACCAGGAGCCGCCGCCTCCTGCGGGCTGAGGCGGAGCAGCCGCAGCAGGCGCTCGTTCTCCGTCTTGAGCCAGACGACAGCGGCGCGGAGCTGGTCGAGCTCGACGTCGAGCGCCAGCACGTGCGGCGTCGTCGCCTCATCATGGGCGCCTCTGTGTCGAGGAGCGCGGCCCACGGGCCCGCAACACGCTGCCGTCCCGGGCACCCGTCGTTTGGGCCCGCCTGAATGCGGAACGTCAGGCGCCCGTTCGACTGCTACTGGAAGTTGGGTGCGTTGACCCATGAACGGCCCCTCGCGGACGTCCCCGGACGGCCTCGAAGGGGGGGACTTCCGGGGAGCGCGTGGCTACCAGTAGCAAGATCAAAGCCAGGCCACAGGGGTTTACAACCCTTCTGACCTGGCCCTTTCGTGTGGGCGATACAGGACTTGAACCTGTGACCTCTTCCGTGTCAGGGAAGCGCGCTACCAGACTGCGCCAATCGCCCGTATTGTTCAGTTATCGAGCTACGAGGCCGGGGCGGGAATCGAACCCGCGTAGAGGGATTTGCAGTCCCTTGCCTGAACCACTCGGCCACCCGGCCGGGCCGGGGTGCGGCGCCAGCGTGGCGCCTCGCCGGCGCCATTCCGAGCGGACGACGGGATTCGAACCCGCGACCCTCACCTTGGCAAGGTGATGCTCTACCACTGAGCCACGTCCGCCTGCGGCACCGCCCGGGGGCGTTGTGCCGTGGGAAAACCTAGCAGGCCGGCGACCCCTGCTGCTGACGCCGGCTCAGGCGCCGGGCTCAGCCCAGAGCAGCAAAGCCATCTCGGCGTCCACGTCGACGTGCTCGCTCTCGCTGCCGGCCGGGACAGCGGTGTAGGTCTGCCTGAGGAACTCCGCCAGCTCCGGCAGGGGCACTTCGAACAGCGCCTTGCCGGACGGCGAAGACAACGACAGGCAGACGACGTGCAGGCCGTTGCTGGTGGACGGCCAGACCTGCACGTCGCCGCTACCGGCGGGAGCGGTCACGCCGTCGGACAGTAACGAACGGGCGAATGTCCACTCCACCACATCACTGTCGCCCGCAGCGCCGGTGTGGAAGGACACCAGCACGGCGTAGGGATCGAGCATGTCGTAACGCAACCCGGCGCGGACCGGGAGCGGGACGGATCCGGCGATGACCAGCCGCAGTTGTAGGTCGGCCGAGACGCAGGTGGGGCGAGACACGCGGATCCTCCGACGGTGGGCAGAGGCCGGTCTTGGGCCGGCGACCCTGTGAGTCCGGAGAGTCCCCAGCCGCGCGCTCCGCTAACCGCTCCGGCTGGGCGTCGTCCGCGGTGCCCGGGGTAGTGTCCGATCGGCACAAAAAGTGTGCGCCGTGACATGCCCCGGCAAAACCTGAACCGCGGGGGTCCCCGCGACGAACGTCCCGACATGAGGGCCACGTTGACACTGCCAAGGAGCCGCCCCACCGGCTCCGGCGTGTCCGTCAAGGTCCCGGAGTCCGGTGCACTGGCGGGCCTGGACGATCGGGCCCTGATCGCGCGAGTGACCGAAGGCGACGGCCGGGCCCTCGAGGCACTGCACGAGCGGTACGGACGAGCGTGTCACGGGCTGGCCCGCCGGATCCTGGCCGATGAGCAGTTCGCGCAGGACTGCGTCCAGGAGGTCTTCCTGACGGTGTGGCGCGACGCGTCAAGATTTGACCCTTCCCGCGGTGGGTTCTCCTCGTGGCTGCTGTCCATGACCCACCACAAGGCCGTGGACTCGGTACGTCGCGAAGAGAACCTGCGTAAGCGGCGTACGAGCGCCGAGGCCCTGGACTACCAGGAGAGCGACGCGCCCGCGGTCGAGGACGCCGTCTGGTCGACGTTGCGACGCGAGCGCGTGCGCGGCGCCCTGATGACGCTGCCCGAGCCGCAGCGCGAGGCCCTGACGCTGGCGTACTTCGGCGGTTACACGCAGCGCGAGATCGCCGGCCTGACGGACACCCCGTTGGGCACTGTGAAGACTCGGATGCTGACCGGGATGCGCCGGCTACGTGTCACGCTCGACGGACTGTCGCGCACCGACGAGGCAGCAGCCACCGAGCCCGGGCCGGGGGCCGCACCGTGAGCGCGCTCCAGCGGCACGCGCGATACGAAGAGCTCGTCGCCGGCTTCGCGCTCGACGCACTGGAACCTGCTGACGAGCAGGAGGTGCTGAGCCACCTGCCGACGTGTGCCGCCTGCGAGCGCGACCTGACCGCGCACCTCGAGACGCTCTCGCACCTCGCGCATGCTGCTGATGAAGGGCCGTCGCCGGCTGGCGTCTGGGCGGGGGTGCGCGCCCAGATCGAGGCCGAGAGCCCCGGCGCCTTCGCTGAGCCCGTTTCGCTCGGGAGTGCCGCCTCTGGGGGAGCCGTCGTCGCGGACCTTGCGCAGGCCCGCGCCCGCCGCCGGCCGTCGGGTCGCCAGGTCGCGGCCTGGTCCTCCGTCGCGGCTGCGTTCCTGATCGTGGTGGGCCTCGGGACCGCCGGCGTCACCACGCTGCAGCGCGACCGCAACGCGCAGGACGCCATGTCGGCCCGGCTGTCGGCTGCCGTACGCGCGGTCGAGACAGCGCCGGCGCGCACGGTCCCGCTGTCCGGCCGCGACGGAAAGGTCACCGCCGTAGCGGTCGTCCAGGGCAACAAGCTGAGCCTGATCGTCGATGGGCTGGCTCGCAACGACGCCAGCTCGTCGACCTACGTGCTGTGGGGTCAGAGCCGCTCGGAGGCCAACCGGGCGCTGGCGACCTTCGACGTCCGTGATGGCCAGCTCGACGTGGTCCGCGATCTGCCACTGTCGGCAACGGGCGGCGAGCTGCCCGAGTTGTTCCTGATCACCCATGAGCACGGGCGGGCCGCACCGGAGAGCACGGTGCAGCCCGCGCTGGCCACCGGACGCGCGGCGTAGACCTGCCGGGTGGTCGTGGTGCCGCCGTGCCGCCGCCGGCATGAGCGCTGTCTCATCTAGGCTGACTGCCGTGGCGGCGAGGACCAAGGGACACGACGGCCTGGCGGGCGCTTGGCGGCACCGCGTACGCCGCAGGCCGGGCGGCGCGCTCGCGCTCAAGGCGGTGGCCCTGTTGATCGGGCTGACGCTTGTCTCACTGGGCGTCGCCCTGGCCGTGCTGCCCGGGCCGCTGACGATCCCGCCGGTCCTGCTCGGGCTGTACGTCCTATCGCTGGAGTTCGTCTGGGCGGACCGGTTGCTCGACCGCGCGAAGGACAGCGGCCGCGAGGCCTGGGGTGGCGCCAAGCAGAAGCCGGTGCGCTCGACGCTGATCACCGTCGGCGGCCTGACGTTGGCCGCCGCCGCACTCTGGGCGCTCAACCGCTACGACGTCCTTGCCCGAGTTGGCAATGCTGTCGGGCTGTGAGCGGGCCTACGAGGCCACCGAGGGGTCGGCGGCGCTGCGGTAGTGTCGCCGCCGCCCGGGGCGTATAGCTCAGTTGGTTAGAGCGCACGCTTCACACGCGTGAGGTCGCAGGTTCGAGTCCTGCTACGCCCACCCCTGCCCCGCAGACACGCCGGACGTCAACGCTCGAGGCCCGGGTCGGAATGCCGACGGCGCCGGGACGCTTGGGCCCGAGAAGGTATCCCCCTGATCCGAGGAGATCGCATGCCCACGCGTACCGCACGCACCGCCTGGAACGGCACCCTGGAGACTGGCTCCGGCCAGGTCGAGCTGAGCAGCAGCAAGGTGGGGACGTACGACGTCTCCTTCCCCAAGCGCGCCGCTGACGACGCGGGCGGCACCACCAGCCCTGAGGAGCTCGTCGCGGCGGCGCACTCGGCCTGCTTCGCGATGCAGTTCTCCGCGCTGATCGCCGAGGCCGGCGGCACCCCGCAGAGCCTCGAGGTCACCGCCGACGTCTCGCTCGGCCCGGACAAGGCCAACGGCGGCTTCATGCTCACCGGCATCGCGCTCAAGGTCGTCGGCGAGGTGGAGGGCCTGGACGAGGCCGGTTTCCGTAAGGCCGCCGAGGCCGCCAAGGCGAGCTGTCCCATCTCCAAGGCGCTGACCGGCGTCGACATCACGCTGGACGCCTCGCTCGCGTCCTAGGTACTGCTGTTCGCCCGGGCCGGTCCGCCTCCAGCGGGCCGGCCCGTCGGCTGAGCGAAAGCTCCAAGCCCCGCTCGATAGGCTCCGGGCATGACTGCCGCACCGGTTCCAGCCAGCCTCGTCGTCGCCCCTCAACAGGCGGGGACCACGGCCGGCGAGGTGCTCAGGGCGGCCGGTGTCACCGGCGCGGCGGTGGCGCTCGTCGGCGGGGAGCTGGTCGACCTGGCGCACGTCGTGGCTGAGGGCGTGAGCGTCGAGTCGGTGCCGTACGCCAGTGACCAGGGGCGCGCGGTGCTGCGGCACTCGGCGGCGCACGTGCTCGCGCAGGCTGTGCAGGAGCTGTTCCCGGGCACCCGTCTCGGCATCGGCCCACCCGTGCGCGACGGCTTCTACTACGACTTCCTGCCCGAGCGACCTTTCACCCCCGATGACCTGGTGGTTCTTGAGAAGAAGATGAACGACATCGTCCGGCAGCGCCAGCGGTTCTCGCGCCGGGTGGTCAGCGAGGCGGACGCGCGGTCCGAGCTGGCCGACGAGCCGTTCAAGCTCGAGCTGGTCGGGCTGAAGGGAGCGGCCACCGAGGAGGCCGCGGTCGAGGTGGGCGCGGGCGAGCTCACCATGTACGACAACCTGCGCGGCGACGAGGTGGCCTGGACCGACCTGTGTCGCGGGCCGCACCTGCCGACGACCCGCGACATCCCGGCGTTCCGGTTGATGCGCACCGCGGCGGCGTACTGGCGCGGCGACCAGGCCAACCCCCAGCTGCAGCGCATCTACGGCACCGCGTGGGAGTCCAAGGAGGCGCTGAAGGCGCACCTGACGATGCTCGAGGAGGCCGAGAAGCGTGACCACCGGCGGCTCGGCGCGGAGCTGGACCTGTTCAGCTTCCCGGAGGAGATCGGTAGTGGGCTGCCGATCTTCCACCCGAAGGGCGGGGTGGTTCGGCGGGTCATGGAGGACTACTCCCGGGGCAGGCACGTGGAGGCCGGCTACTCCTTCGTCAACACCCCGCACATCAGCAAGAGTCAGCTTTTCGAGACCAGTGGTCACCTGCAGTGGTTCGCGGAGGGCATGTACCCGCCAATGCACCTGGACGCCGAGGACGGCCCGGGGCAGGACTACTACCTCAAGCCGATGAACTGCCCGATGCACAACCTGGTCTTTGCGGCGCGGGGCCGGTCCTACCGCGAGCTGCCACTGCGGCTGTTCGAGTTCGGGACGGTCTACCGCTACGAGAAGTCCGGCGTCGTACACGGGATGACCCGGGCGCGCGGCTTCACCATGGACGACGCGCACATCTACTGCACCCGCGAGCAGCTGCCGACTGAGCTGAGCTCGCTGCTGCGGTTCGTCCTGGACCTGCTGCGCGACTACGGGCTCGACGACTTCTACCTCGAGCTGTCGACCAAGGACCCGCAGAAGTACATCGGGTCGGACGAGCTGTGGGAGGAGGCGACCCGGACGCTGGCGGAGGTCGCTGCGGCCAGCGGGCTCGACCTGGTACCCGACCCGGGCGGCGCCGCGTTCTACGGTCCCAAGATCAGCGTGCAGGCCCGCGACGCCATCGGCCGCAGCTGGCAGATGTCGACGATCCAGGTCGACTTCAACTTGCCCGAGCGGTTCGGCCTGCAGTACCAGTCCGATGACGGCAGCCGGCAGCAGCCCGTCATGATCCACCGGGCATTGTTCGGGTCCATCGAGCGCTTCTTCGGCGTGCTGCTCGAGCACTACGCGGGAGCGTTCCCGGCCTGGCTGGCGCCGGTGCAGGTCGTCGGCATCCCGATCACCAGCGAGCACGACAGCTACCTTGCCGACGTCGCAGCGACGCTGCGCGCTCGCGGCGTACGGGTCGAGGTCGACACCTCCGACGAGCGCATGCAGAAGAAGATTCGCACCGCGCAGAAGCAGAAGGTGCCCTTCATGCTGCTGGCCGGCGACGATGACGTCGGCAAGGAGGCGGTGAGCTTCCGGCTGCGCGACGGCAGCCAGGACAACGGGGTGCCGGTCGCTGAGGCCGTCGAGCGCATCGTCACGGCCATCCGCGACCGGGCATGACGCGGGCGCCCCGATGAGCGCCGGGCCGCTGTCTCAGGGCGGGTCGCAGGGCAACGACCCGCAGCGCGGCGCCGGGCTGCGGGACGCCTTCGCCCGGCTGTGGACGCCGCACCGGATGGCGTACATCCGTGGGGAGGGACCCCAGGGCGACGGCTGCCCGTTCTGCGAGATCCCGGCGCTGTCCGACGAGGACGGGCTGATCGTGGCGCGCGGCCGCACGGCGTACGCCGTGCTGAACCTCTACCCCTACAACTCCGGTCACGTGATGCTGGTGCCGTACCGCCACATCGCCGACTATGACGAACTCACCGGCGAGCAGACCACCGAGATTGCCGCGATGACGCAGCACGCCCTGCGCGCCCTGCGCCATGTCAGCGGGGCACAGGGCTTCAACGTCGGCATGAACTTGGGCGCCGTCGGTGGCGCAGGCATTGCCGAGCACCTGCACCAGCACATCGTGCCGCGATGGGGCGGCGACACCAACTTCATGCCTGTCGTCGGAAGCACCAGGGTGCTGCCGCAGCTGCTCCCCGAGACCCGTGCGCTGCTGGCCCAGGCCTGGTCGGAGGTCTGAGCCCGTCCGGTGACCCGTGCGACCAGGCAGGAACAGCGACCGGCAACACCGACCCGGGTGACTGGGAGGGCACGCTGTCAACGCCGCAGACCACCCTGTTCACCTTCTTGCCGGCGGCCCTGCAGGCTGGTGTCCCGTTCTGCCGGACCGGTCCGGGAGGCGACACGGTGTGCGACCACGCCGCCCGGCCGACGGCTGTCGAGGACGCCGTTCAGCGGGTTCCGCTGACAGGACGCATCCGTTGGCCGATGCTCAGTGCACGGCAGACTGGAGGCACGGCCGCCGATCGCGAAGGACAGTGACGTGTACAACCGGATGGTCGATCAGGCGGGTAGCGGTGCGTTGCACCGTGATGACGTCATCGAGGCCGGCAACCACGTCGACCAGCTCGCGGACGTCTTCTCCGACGTGACGCGGTCGGTGCTGCCCTGCTCGCTCGACGCGCTCGACGCGCTCGACGCGCTCGACGCGCTCGACCGCTGGGTCGAGCGGGGGGTCGCGCTGCCGCCGGGCGACACCGTGCCACGTCCCGGCTCCAGCGACCTCGCCAACAGCTGCGCCCTTCCCGGGCAGCGCTGATGCTGCCCGGGCTGAGGACTGTCGTGCGGCGGGTGGCGTCCGCGCTCGTGGTGTCGGGCTACGTCGCGCTGGCGTTGGCCCTGACGCCTGCGTTGCCCGCGGCCGGGGCGCCGGTGCGCGCGGACGCGGCGCCGCTGATCGACCGTTTCCGGGTCCAGGCCTTCCGCTCGCTGCTCGACCCCTCGCTGTTGAGTGGCGACGGGTGGGCGGACGCGTCGGCGCCGGTCGTGCTGTCCGACCTGCCCGCGGCGGCGGGCGGGGATGCACTGGCGGCAGCGCTGGTTCCCGGCCGGGCCGCCGGGACGGTCACTGTCGAGCAGGTCAGGCTGCTGACCGGCACGATCCCGCGCCCTGCGTATGAGGCATATGTCGCAGCCGCCAACCGGGTCGCGGCCACGGACCCTGCGTGCCGGCTGCCCTGGCAGCTGCTCGCCGGCATCGGACGGGTCGAGTCCAACCATGGCCGGCTCGGAGCAGGTGGGGCCGTCACCGGTACCGGCACGGTGGTGCCGCCGATCTTCGGCCCGGTGCTGGACGGCAGCGGCGGCTTCGCAGCGATCGCCGACACCGACGCAGGTCGCCTGGATGGTGACCCGGTCCACGACCGGGCCGTCGGGCCGATGCAGTTCCTCCCCGGCACGTGGGCGCGCTATGGCGTCGATGGCAATGGTGACGGCGCCAGCGATCCGCAGAATCTGGCTGATGCCGCGCTGGCTGCCGGCCACTACCTATGTGTGGCCGGCGGTGACCTCGGGACGCCGGAGGGCGAGCGCACCGCCGTGCTTGCGTACAACCACTCCGATGCGTACGCCGACCTGGTGTTGGCGCTGACCGCCGCCTACACCGGCGCGCCGCCCACAACGGCGCCCGCTCAGGTCGTCGCCGCGTCGTTGCCAGTACCCGCCGCTCCGGCGCCGGAGCCCACGACGGGCGCCGCACCTGCTCCCGTTCAGTCGGGCCCGCCGTCGAGCCCGCCGCCGAGCCCGTCATCGACCCCCACCCCGACCCCTGCGCCCACCCCGACCCCGTCGCCGACCGGGACGACGTGCCCGACGCCGTCGCCGACTCCGTCGGGCACCCCGACTCCGTCGGGCACCCCGTCACCCACCGGCACCCCGTCACCGACCGGCACCCCGTCACCGGCCGGCACGCCCCCACCCACTGGCACGCCGCTTCCTTCCGCCTCACCTCAACCGACGCTCACGCCCTCGCCCTCGCCTTCGCCCACGTCCACGCCCACGCCGTCCGGTACCCCGACTCCCACCCCGACGTGCCCCCCACTGCCATCGAAGTGACGTACCGGTAGCCGGGAGGGCGCGGCGAGGCAGGCGACGTAGATCGCCGGCCGGTCAGGTGCGCTCGACCGTCCCCGTGTTGGCGCTGGCCCGGGCCAGCGCCAGGGCATAGCCGACAGCTTCGGCGGGCGGTAGCGCGGCGGAGAGCTTGACGCCGTGTTCGTCAGCCGAAACGGCCAGGACTTCGCCGCCGCGCGCGCCAAGGTCGCTGCGCACGCTGCGCTCGGCCCAGGCGGGGATACGGATCCGTACGGTGACCGGCCGGCTGCCTGCGGCGACCCGTACCGGCGCCGATGGCAGGCCGCCAAGGAGGGCCTCGGCGTGTCCTGGGCCGTAGCTCCACAGCAGCAGCTGTCCGGTGCCCGGGTCGGTCTCGAGCCGGGCGACCGGATCGGCGTGGACCCGGTGAACCAGGCCGGTGTCGGCCGGGGCACCGACCGGGAACGCTGCGGTGGGCATCGGCCATGGCGAGAGCCGTAGCAGTGCGCCCGTCTCCACTGAACCCACCGCGTCGCCCACCCCGACGCCGGATGGCTCGACCGCCGCCGCTGTCACCACGTCGCCGGGGGCGCCGCTCAGGTCAACCTCCACGAGCGCGCCGCAGGGGGCGGCGGGGCCGTCGTACGTCATCGGCTGGTTGGCGACTATCAGCGGCGTGCCCGGTGTGAGCGAGCCCGACCAGACCCGCCACAGGCCCACGGTCACCACCTCGGCGACCAGCGGTCCTTCGGCGGCCAGCTCGACCGGCTCGCCGTCGGGCCCGGTGGCCGCGGGCAGCGGGGCCCGGCCGGACGGCAGCGCGGAGGCCAGCAGTCCCAGCAGGTCGGCCAGCCCGACGCCGCGCCGCGGTACCGCGACGAGCACGGGCTGAAGGTCTCCGCGGCCGACCGCGCCGGCCAGCTCGTGGTCGAGGACGGCGGGCAAGGGCTCCTGATCGTCCAGATAGGCCTCGAACAACGCCTGATCGTCACTTCCGGTCAGGATGGCCTCGACGAGCTCCGCGCGCAGTGTCGACACCAGTGGCAGGTGCTCGGCCTCGGCGGCCCGGGTCTGGTTACCCTCGGTGACCCGCAGGTGCAGGAGGTCGAGCAGGCCGCCCACCGAGCCGTCGTCGTCGTGCAACGGCAGCTGCAGCGGCAGGACGCCTTCGCCGAGCACTCGCTGACACACCGCAACGGCTTCGTCCGCGTCCGCCCCCGGCCGGTCGAGCTGACTCAGGACGACCAGCCGCGGCAGATGTTCCAGCGACTCCCACAGCGCCACGGTTCGCGCATCGACGCCCTGCACGGGGGAGACGACGAGCACGACCGCGTCGGCGACCCGCAGCGCCGCATGCAGCTGGCCCGCGAGGTCCGGATCGCCGGGCGGGTCGAGCAGGACCACCCGGACACCGCGCGAGTCGTACGAACCGCGCGCGAGCCCTGAGCCGCGGGCGAGAGCAGCCCCGGCCGCCGCGAGCAGCGCCTGAGCCAGGGTGGACTTGCCCGAGCCCGGCGCGCCCAGCAGCACGACCGCCACCGTGCGCTGCGC
>JAYVYM010000068.1:0-15079 GCA_043784245.1 Frankiales bacterium | reverse complement strand
GCCAGGACCGTCTGGGAGTCGGCGGCGCCCTCGCCCGGAAAGTCCCCGTGCCCGGGCAGATCCAGATACACCTCACGCAGACCCGGCCACCCCGCAGGGACGGGGCGAGTGCTTCCGCGGTCGCCACTCGACTCATTCCCAACATCGGCAGGCATACGACGGGGACGCCGGAGCCGCCGACCGCTACCAGAACCACAGCGGCAGTAGATGAACCCGGCGTACGACGACCCGGTCGATGACGACCTGGAGCGGCGTACCGCCAGCCGAACGTCGAGCCGCACAGAACCCGGCCAGGGCGCGCCGCAGGGGGATCCCCACGCGGGAGCCCCTCGAGCGGGGGCACGCGTCCGCCTACGCCGTTCCGAAGTCCGGGATGGTGATGTTGCCCTCAGCGTCGAGGGGGAAGCCAGGGTTGTACGCGACCTCCCAGGCGTGCCCATCGAGGTCAGCGAAGTGCCCGGCATAGCCGCCGTAGAACGTGGTGGCGGGCGAGGCGGTGACGGTCGCTCCTGCCGCCTCCGCCGAGGCGATGACGGTGTCGACGTCGCTTCGATCCCGCACGTTGTGCGCCAGGTTGACCCCGCGGAAGCCCTCGGCTCGCACGGGGTCCAGGCCCGCGTCCTCAGCCAGCTTGTCCTGATGCCACAGCACCAGGCCGAGGCCGCCAGCCTGGAAGAAGACCGTCTCCTGTACCTCCTGCCCGCGCCACCCCAGCCGCTCGTAGAACGCGCGGGCTCGTGGTACGTCGGCAACGCCCAGAGTGATCAGGCTGATCCGCTGCTCCACCCCGTCAGCATGTCAGCGTCGATCAGAAGGTCGCCTCGTCTGGCCGTCTCGCAGCCGAAGGTCATCTGGTACGGCGGGGACCGAGCGTGACGGTCCCGAGGTGGACCTGATGGTCTGCGTTTCCGACCTTAAGCCGCTGTGCGTCCTCGACCGGCGTAAAGGCGACGAGTGGGGTCCGCTGCTCGGCTGTCCCTTTTGTGACTGTTAGTGCGAGCTGGGGAGGGGAGGGCCGCGAGAGGTCGTCCGCGGGCCGCTGATGCGTTCTTCCCACAGTCGCGATCACGGGGTCGAACCTGCGGGTGAACACTGGCACATGTCCCCAGAGAAATTGGGCAGCCTGATCGGCGCCGTCTTCGGACTGGTCTTCGTGGTGGTCAACACCGGTTCCGTTCCCCCCGCCGTCGCCGTCGTCCTTCGAGTCCTGGCGGTCGCGGCGTTTCTCGTAGTCCTGATCGCGGTCCGGCACCCGGCCTCGGCCGGCGGCCTGCGCTCCACCCGTGGGAGCTTCGGCCGCCCGTACTGGCTCGTCGTGACAGCCGAGGGGGTCGGCATCTGGGGCGGTCTGGCCGTGCTCAACGGTCCGCTCGACGCACCGCAGGCCGCGGTCGCCTGGATCTCGTCGGTTGTCGGGGCGCACTTCGTGGCGCTGGCGGTCGTCTGGCGGGAACCGTTGTTCCATTTCCTGGGGGCAGCTCTGCTGGGATGCGGTGCCGTCGGGCTCGTGCTGGCTGTCCGAGAGTTGGACGCCGCCGCTGTCGACCTGGTGGGCGGAGTCCTGCCCGGCGCCATCCTCCTAGGCTTCGGTTTGTGGGGTAGCACAAGGGGCGCCGACTCCCCTGATGTCAACGCCGCCCTGTGAGGCGGGTAGCCGAAACCGCGGCGGAAGGCCCGTAGTCGCCGGCCATCACCGTCCGAGCGTCGGCCGGCCGTGGCTGCACAACGCCCTTCAGCCCGCCTCAGCGGCCTGTCCCACTCACCTCTACTGGGACCGCCTTTGTGACCTCGTGCTTGTGACACGCGCAACCTGCCGGTCAACCTGGAGGTGCTGCAGGCCGGCCACGAGGACGTGGTTGAACATCGCCTCCTCGCCGCGCCGCGGCGGCGTGGAGGCAGCCGCGGGCGTTGCTGGGGCCGGTGACCCCCGCCCCTGCCGGACTCTGACAGCTCGAGCGCCCGTGCTGCCGTAGCCCACGGTCGCCGAAGTAGACGAACCGCTCGGCCAGTTCGGACCCGACCGTCTCGACCAGCTCGCGGGCGGCGTCGATGTCGCCCTCCAGCGCGAAGGACGGGTCCGGGCCTACCGCTGAGCTACGCCGGCGCGGCCCGTCCGGCACCCTGGTGGGGTGACGACGGTACGTGGGACCCGGGAAGCGTCGCTGCGCCGCTGGCGGCAGCGGCTGGCCGACGAGCGCCTCGAGGCAGAGCTCTACCGGACGCTCGCGGCCCGGCGGCTCGGCGAGGACCGGGAGATCCTGCTGGCGATCGCCGACGCAGAGGCACGGCACGCCGGGCACTGGGAGCGGCTGCTGGGTGACGAGGTGGGCCGGCCGCGGCACGGCAGTCTGCGGACGCGGGCGCTGGTCGCGCTCGCACGCCGCTTCGGCTCGGTGTTCGTGCTCGCGCTGGTCCAGCAGGCCGAGAGCCGCACGCCGTACGACGGGGACATCGACGCCACCGCCACGATGGCGGCGGACGAGCGGGTTCACGAGGAGGTCGTACGCGGGCTGGCAGCGCGCGGCCGGGCCCGGGTCTCCGGCACCTTCCGGGCCGCAGTCTTCGGGGCCAACGACGGCCTGGTGAGCAATCTCGCGCTCGTGCTGGGGGTCAGTGGCGGCGGGGTCGCGACGGGCACGGTGCTGCTCACCGGGCTGGCCGGCCTGCTCGCCGGGGCGCTCTCGATGGGTGCCGGCGAGTGGATCTCGGTGCGTTCCCAGCGGGAGCTGCTGACCGCCTCGGCGCCCAGCACCGGCACGCAGGAGCTGATCGCGAACCTCGATGTCGATGCCAACGAGCTGACCCTGGTCTACCGCGCCCGCGGCATGCCGCAGGACGAAGCGCAGCGCCGCGCCGACGCGGTGCTCCGCCACCAGGAGCCCGCCCAGGAGACGCAGTCCACCGTCGCGCTCGACGCGGTCGGGTCCGACCTCGGCGCGGCCGTCTCAAGCTTCAGCTTCTTCGCCTCCGGCGCCGCGCTGCCGGTCCTGCCGTACGCCGCCGGCCTGTCCGGGGTGGCCGCGCTCGCCGTGGCGAGCGTGCTCGTCGGGGTCGCGCTGCTGTTCGCGGGTGCCATCGTCGGAGTCCTGTCCGGCGGCCCGCCCCTCGCGCGGGCCTTACGGCAGCTCGCGATCGGGCTCGCTGCTGCCGGCATCACGTACGTCGTCGGGAGCGTCGTCGGCGCGGCTGTCGGCTGACGCGTTCCTCCGCGGGCCCGCCGGCGCGGCCGCCCGCAGGCTCCGCAAGGACGGTGCCTGCTGCGGCGCAGCCTTCGTCACCCGCATCTTGACGTCGACAGCGACCACGCCGGTCGGCCCGGCGAGCAGCGGGTTGACGTCCAGCTCCACGATCTCCGGCAGGTCCGCGGCGAGTACCGCCAACCGGACCAGGGTGTCCGCGACGGCCCCGAGGTCGGCGGCCGGGCGGCCGCGGGCCCCCGTCAGCATCGGCGCGCACCGCAGCGACAGCACCTGCTCGCGGGCCCGCTCCACTGTCAGCGGGAGCAGGCGCAGGGCCCGGTCGGCCAGCACGTCGGTGTAGATGCCGCCGGCGCCGACCAACACGAGCGGGCCGACCGTGTCGTCCACGACCACCCCGGCTGCCAGCTCCACCCGGTCGGTCCGGTGTGCCATCGGCTGTACGAGCGCCGCCGTCATGGCCGGGCCCAGCCGGTCCTGCATCTGCTCGAAGGCGCCGCGGACAGCGACGGCTGTCGCCAGACCCAGCCGGACCCCGCCGACGTCGCTCTTGTGCACCAGCCCGGGGCCCGCGGCCTTGAGGGCCACCGGCAGGCCCAGCTCGAGTGCGGCATCGGCGGCCTCATCGGCGCCGGTGACCAGCCGGCTGGCCAGGCAGTCGATCCCGTACGCCCGCAGGACGTCCGCGGCGACCTCCGGGTCCAGCCAGCCGCCACCCCCGGTCCGCTCCAGAGCGGCCTCGACGACGGAGCGGGCGTGCGTGCGGTCGGTGCCGGCCGGGACCGGCTGCCCCTCGAAGGGGCGGGCGTGCCACCGCGCGTGCGCGACGACCTTGCCCAGCGCCCGGGCCGCACGCTCGGGGAACTCGAAGCAGGGCGAGGTCAACCGGCCGGTCTCGTCGCGCAGCTCCGCCGGCGGCTGCGGGACGCCCGGGAAGCAGGCCAGCAGGGGCGTACCGGACGCGGCGCCCGCGCAGCTGCGCAACGCAGCGGCGTACACGCCCTCGCTGCCTCGCGTGAGCGGTGTGTAGATGGCCACGACGGCGTCGACGTCCGGGTCCGCCAGCGCGAGGGCGACCGCCCGCTCGTAGTCCTGCGGAGTCGCCGTCGCCAGCAGGTCCACCGGGTTGTCGACAGCCGCCGCCGGCGGGAGCAGCGCGCGCAGCGCCGCGCGGGTCGGCGCCGCCAGCGGGAGCACCGACAGCCCCGCCTGCTCGCAGGCGTCCGCGGCCAGGACACCCGGTCCCCCGCTGTTG
Source organism: Frankiales bacterium (assembly GCA_043784245.1). Taxonomy (GTDB): domain Bacteria; phylum Actinomycetota; class Actinomycetes; order Mycobacteriales; family SCTD01; genus JAYVYM01. The sequence continues at coordinate 10,627 of JAYVYM010000068.1, read as the reverse complement.
CCGATGACCACGACCCGACTCCCACGCGGCCGCGGTGCCGTCGCCAGCACCAGCGCGATGTCGAACATCTCCGGCAGATCGTCGGCGCGCAGGACGCCCGCCTGCTCGAACAGCGCGTCCACGGCGACGTCCGGCGTGGCGGCGGCGGCGGTGTGCGACGTCCCGGCCCGGCTGCCGGCTGCCGACCGCCCGGACTTCACCACCACGATTGGCTTGCTGCGCCCGACCCGCGCCGCCACCCTGGCGAACCTGCGCGCGTTGCCGAACGACTCCAGGTAGAGCGCGACGACCGACGTCCGGTCGTCGCGCTCGAGGTAGGCCAGCAGGTCGTTGCCGCTGACGTCGGCCTTGTTGCCGGTCGAGACGAACAGCGACAGGCCCACACCGGAGGACTCGGCACGGCGCAGCGCGGCGACCCCGACCGCACCGGACTGCGAGACAAGCGCGATCGAGCCGGGCTGGGGCTCGGCGTCGCAGAACGTCGCGTTCAGGCTGACCAGCGGGTCGGTGTTGACCAGGCCGAGACAGTTCGGGCCGAGCAACCTCATGCTGTGCTCCCGGCACAGCCGCACCAGGTCCTCCTGCAGGGCGCGACCCTCGGGGCCGGTCTCGGCAAATCCCGCGCTCAACACCAGCAACGCGCGGGCGCCGGCCGCCGCGCAGTCCTGCGCAACCGCCAAGACCTGCTGCGCCGGCACGGCAATCACGACCAGGTCGACGGCCTCACCCACCTCGTCGACCCGCCCGTGCCCGGGACAGGCCGCGATCGGCGCCGACTGCCGGCCGACGGCGTGCACCTGCCCGTGGAAGCCCCCGTCGACGACGGCCCGCAGGACGATGCGCGCGATGCTGTCGGCGCGGCTGCTGCCGACGACGGCGATGGACCGGGGTGCCAGGGCCGGCAGCAGCGACGCGTGCTCGGCCTCACCCTCCCGAGCCTCGACGACCCCCTGGAAGTCCCGCGGTGCAGCGAGGTCGATCTCGGCCCGGGTGAGGCCGCGGGAGGACGTCCGGCGTACCAGCAGCCCGCTGTGGATGAACACGTCAAGCATCCCGGCGTTGTCGGTCATCACGTCCGCGAGGAAGGTCGTGATGCCTTGCTCGCGCGCCTCTTGAGCCAGGTGCTCCAGCAGGAGCGTCCCGAGACCGATGGCGTGGTGCTCGTCATCGATGAGGAACGCGACCTCCGCGACCGCGGGGTCGGACTCTGTCCGGAAGAAGCTGCCGACAGCGACGACACTGCCGTCGACCTCAGCGAGCAGCGTGCCCCGGTCGGGCGCCGACCGGACGACCCTGTCGACGTACCAGTCGCCGCTGGCCTCCTGGGCGCCGAAGTAGCGCAGCAGCCGGGTCCGCGGGGACAGCCGGGCGTTCAGCTCCCGGAGCACACCGTCGTCGTCGGGGAACGCCCGGCGCAGCTGGGCGATCCGGCCGTCCCGCAGCAGGACGTCAACCTGCCCCGCACGCTGGTCTGCCGCAGTCACCGCGACGTCCACCCGCTCAGTTCACCCATGTTGCGGAACGCTAGGGGCGGCGAGGCCCCGTGGGCAGGGCCTTTGGTCCCCGGGTCCGGTGTCACCAGTGATCCAGCAGGCGCCGGTCACGAGTATCTGACCGGCCCGGGACGTTGTGCCCTACCGGGCTGCGGCCGGGACGGCCACGCTTGAGGCCGGTCGGAGCAGTGAGGCGGCACGGTCGCCTGGTGCCGCCGACCCGGGCCTGGAGGAGGACCCCGTGCCCCACGTCGCCGCATCAGCACTTCCCCCGCTACCGATGGCGGGGGCCGACGAGCACGCCCGGCTGGCCTGGTACGCCGCCGTTGCCCGGTGGGCCCCCTCCAAGCACAACACCCAGCCGTGGCGCTTCGTCGTACGCGAAGACTGCCTGGACGTCTGGTCCGACCCCTCCCGGACCCTGGTCCGCACCGACCCGCACCGTCGGGAGCTGGTGCTGGCCTGTGGCGCGGCGATACACCTGGCGTGCGTCGCCGCGCGCGGAGCGGGTCGCGAGCCGGCTGTGGAACTGCTCCCGGACGGATCGGGCGCCCGGCTCGCCAGGATCACTGAGCGTGGTCCCTGGTCGACCTCGTCGCACGACCGGGCCCTGCTCGCGGCGGTACCCAGGCGGCGTACCGACCGCGGGCCACTGGACATCCGTTCACTGGACCTCGGCCTGCCCTACCGGCTACAGGACGCGGCGCAGTCCGAAGGGGCGCTCCTGCGGCTGGTCATCACTCCCGGCGACCGCGCCAGCCTGGCGGACCTGGTCGTACGCGCCGACCGGCTGCTCGTCCGCGAAGGTGGGGCCGATGAGGAGCTCTCGCCGTGGCTGCGTGAACCCGGCGACGACCGGCTGGACGGCGTGCCGACCGACCACACCCGTGGGCCGGCAGCGTCATACCGAGCCGAGTTCGTACAGCGGGACTTCTCGTCGGCACGCTCCAGGCCGGGGCAGGATCGCCCCGGGCCGGACCATGCGCTCGTGGGCGTGCTCTGCAGCCCTGGCGACACCGTCATCGACCGGGCGCGCGCCGGGCGGGCGCTGGCCGCGGTCCTGCTCGAGGCCAGCGTCGGCGGCGCCAACGCCTCCTACCTGGACCAGCCCGTCGAGGAGCCGGCAATGCGCCTGCAGCTGCGCCAGCAGCTCGCTCTGCTGGGAATTCCGCAGCTGGTGCTGCGGATCGGGGCCGGCGCCCCGGTCGCCCCGACACCTCGCCGTCTCGTGGACGACGTCACCCTCGGCTGCTGAGGTCCATCGCCCGACCGCCCTTCGACTCTGACCTGTCCGCTGCAGGTAAAGACACTGATCGTCGAACCTGGGAAAGGATGTGCGCCGTGCTCGACATCGTGGTGGGGATCGACGACACCGTGTCCTCGAGGTGCGCGCTCGACCGCGCCCTGCTGCAGGCCGAGGCGAACGGCCGCCGGCTGCGAGTCCTACACGCCTGGACCTCCTCGGTGTGGCTCGGCGGGACGCCCGGCATTCCGTACGGCGCTGCAAACATCGCCCAGGACAGCGAAGCACTCGCGCTGGCGGTCGCGGAAGGCCTGCTGGCGCAGGCCCGCACCAGACATCCGGGCGGCCCGGCGCAGGTGCAGGTCGAGGCGGGGGAGGGCGAACCCGGCCGACTGCTCGTGCGCGCCTCGGTGGACGCCGGCCTGCTCGTCGTGGGTAACCACGGCCACGGCGCCGTGGCGAGCGCCGTGCTCGGTTCCGCGACCGCGTACGTGCTGCACCATGCCGCCTGCCCCGTGATGGTCGTCCCGGCACACGGCCCGACTGTGAACACGTTCCGGCGCGTCGTCGTCGGCGTCGACGGCTCACCGAGCTCACGCTCCGCGCTGCGCTGGGGCCTGGACGCCGCGCGGCGACTCGGCTGCCCGCTCGTCGCCGCGCACGCCTGGCTCAGCACCGACCTACCGGCCCCGGTACCGGCCACACCCGGCCTCCCGGCGTACGAGGCGGCGACGCGCGCCTGGCTGCTGCAGGAGCTCGAGGACACCCTGCCCGCCGACAACAACGTCGACGTGGTCCCGATGCTCACCCACAGCAGCCCGGCCTGGGGCCTTCTGGACACGGCCACGCCGGACGACGTTCTCGTGGTCGGCTCGCGGGGTCGCGGGGGCTTCGCCAGCCTGGTGCTCGGCTCGGTCGCCACCCAGTGCGCCGAGCACGCTTCGAGCACAGTCGTGGTCGTCCGCGCCGGGCAGGAACGCCTCGAGCCACCCGCCGCCCCGGACGCCGACACGCAACTGCACACCATCGTCGGTTGACGGTGGCTGCGGGCCTGCCGGACACCGAGCTGGTCCAGACCCACACCGCCTGCCTGCTGCTGACCGGGTCGCACGTGCTGAAGTGGAAGAAGCCCGTGGACCTGGGTTTTGTGGATTTCCGCCGCCGCGAGGCCCGGCTGGCGGCCTGCCGGGCGGAGGTGGCGCTGAACAACCGCCTGGCCCCGGACGTCTACCTGGGGGTCGGCGAGGTGCACGACCCCGAGGGGCGCCCGTGCGAGCCGTACGTGCTGATGCGCCGGATGCCCGCGGGGCTGCGCCTGTCGACGCTGGTCCTCGCCGGCCAGGACGTCACCGCCCACATCGACGCCATCGCCCGCACCCTGGCGGACTTCCACTCCCGCTGCGAAGTGCCTGCGGACGCCGAGAACGTTGCCTCGGCGCGGCGGCTGCGCGAGCTCTGGGACGACGCGCTCGTCGTCCTGGCACGCCACCTACCGCAGCGCGACCTCGATCGCGCTGTCGCGCTGCTGGAGCAGTTCCTGGCCGGCCGGGGCTCCCTGCTGGCGGAACGGGCCGTCCGGGGCTTCGTACGCGACGGGCACGGCGACCTACTGGCGGATGACATCTTTTGCCTGTCGGACGGCCCACGGATCCTGGACTGCCTGGACTTTGCGCCCGAGCTGCGGTGTGGAGACGTCGTCGGTGACGTGGCCTTCCTGGCGATGGACCTCGAGCACCTCGGTGCACCGGCAGTCGCGCGGCGGCTCTGGGCGCGCTACCGCGAGTTCTCCGGCGAGACCCACCCGGTCACGCTTGAGTTCTTGTACACGGCCTACCGCGCCGCGGTACGGGCCAAGGTCGCCTGCGTACGGGCCGAGCAGCTGCCGGCATCGGAACGCTCTGAGCAGCTGGAGCAGGTGGCCTCGCTGTTCGGCCTTTCCCTGCGCTACCTGGCGCGCACCCGCGTGCAGCTCATCCTGGTCGGTGGCCTGCCGGCCTCGGGGAGCTCGACGCTGGCTGCCGCGCTCGCCGACCGTCGGGGGCCGCTGCTGCACAGCAGCGATCTCGTACGGCATGAACTGTTCGGCGTCGCACCCGCGTCAGCGCCCTACGAAGGAACGATGTACGCAGCGCAGCCGACCGCCCGCGTCTACGCCGTCCTGCTCGAGCGAGCCCGCACCGAGCTGGAACGCGGCCACAGCGTCGTCCTGGACGCCTCCTGGAGCCGCGCGTCTCATCGCCAGGCTGCCCGCGAGCTGGCGACCGACACCCGCAGCGAGCTCGTCGAGCTGGACTGCCATGTCCCCGACGCGGTCGCCGAGACCCGCCTCGCGCAGCGAGCATCGACGCACCCCTCGGACGCAGATGCAGCCGTACGCTCGGCGATGCGCAGCCGGGCTGAGCCGTGGCCCACCGCGCACGTCATCGACACTGCCGGTCCCGTGCAGACGGCCCTTGACCACGCCCTGCGCTTCATGGACGCCGGCACCGAGGAGAGGCCTTCATGACGACCACGCGGAGCAGCGAGCGTGCCACCCCCGGTGGCGCCGGACCTTTGGACGCCGAGCAGCTTGACCGCCTGGACGCCTGGTGGCGCGCGGCCAACTACCTCTCGGTCGGGCAGATCTACCTGATGGACAACGCACTTCTGCGCGAGCCATTGGCCCCCGCCCACGTCAAGCCCCGGCTGCTCGGGCACTGGGGCACCACGCCCGGCCTGAACCTGCTCTACGCCCACGCCAACCGGGTCATCCGGGCCCGCGACCTCAACGCGGTGTTCGTGGCCGGGCCCGGCCACGGTGGCCCCGGACCGAATGCCTGCGCGTGGCTGGAGGGCACCTACTCCGAGCTCAGCTCCCTGATCACCCGTGACGCGCAGGGGATGGCGCGGCTGTTCCACCAGTTCTCCTTCCCCGGCGGCGTGCCGAGCCACTGCGCGCCGGAGACGCCGGGCTCCTTCCACGAAGGCGGTGAGCTCGGCTACTCGCTGGTGCACGCCTTCGGCGCGGTGTTCGACAACCCTGACCTGGTTGCCTTCTGCGTCGTCGGTGACGGCGAGGCCGAGACCGGGCCGCTGGCGGCGAGCTGGCACGTCAACAAGTTCCTCAACCCCAGGCGCGACGGCGCTGTGCTGCCGGTGCTGCACCTCAACCAATACAAGATCGCGAACCCGACCGTGCTGGCTCGCATCCCGGAGGCGGAGCTCCTTGAGCTGCTGCGCGGATACGGCTACGAGCCGCATGTCGTACGCGCCGAGCTGGGCAGCGACCCGGCCGTGGCCCACCAGTCACTCGCGGGGGTCCTCGACACCTGCCTGGACCGGATCGCCGAGATCCAGGGCGACGCGCGCTCGGGTGGTCAGGCCCGCCGGCCGGCCTGGCCGATGATCGTCCTGCGTACGCCCAAGGGCTGGACGGGGCCCTCGGTCGTCGACGGCAAGCAGGTCGAGGGGACCTTCCGCGCGCACCAGGTGCCGCTGTCCGCGGTGCGCACCAACCCCGGACACCTGGCGGCGCTGGAGGCCTGGCTGCGCTCGTACCGCCCCGAGGAGCTCTTCGACGCCGCCGGCGCTCCCACCCGTGACCTGCTGGAGCTGCCACCGACCGGCGACCGGCGGATGAGCGCCAACCCGGTCGCCAACGGCGGGCTGCTGCTGCGCGACCTCGAGCTGCCGAACTTCCGGCCGTACGGCGTGGACGTGCCGACACCCGGCCAGAGCTCGCACGAGGCGACCCGGGTGCTCGGGAGCTGGCTGCGCGATGTCGTCGACCGCAACCGCAGCAACTTCCTGCTGTTCGGGCCCGATGAGGTAGCCAGCAACCGGCTGGGTGACGTGCTCGAGGTGACCGGTCGCGACTGGTACGGCGAGGTCGGCCCGTACGACGAACGCCTCGACCCGGACGGCCGCGTCGTCGAGGTGCTGTCCGAGCACCTGTGCGAGGGCCTGCTCGAGGGCTACCTGCTGACCGGTCGGCACGGTCTGTTCACCTGCTACGAGGCCTTCATCCACATCGTCGACTCGATGTTCAACCAGCACGCCAAGTGGCTGGAGGCGAGCTCGAAGGTGCCGTGGCGACGGCCGATCGCCAGCCTGAACTACCTGCTGTCGTCGCACGTCTGGCGGCAGGACCACAATGGCTCGACGCACCAGGACCCGGGCTTCCTCGACGTCGTGATGAACAAGAAGCCGAATATCGTCCGGGTCTACCTGCCGCCGGACACCAACACCCTGCTGAGCACGATGGACCACTGCCTGCGCAGCCGGCACTACGTCAACGTCGTCGTCGCCGGCAAGCAGCCGCAGCTGGACTACCTGCCGATGGACGAGGCGGTCCTGCACTGCACCCGCGGGATCGGGATCTGGGACTGGGCCGGCACCGAGGCGCTGCTCGGCGGCTCCAGTGCGCTGCCCGACGTCGTCCTGGCGTGCGCCGGCGAGATACCGACGCTCGAGGCGCTCGCCGCCGCCGACATCCTGCGGCGCGACCTGCCGGAGCTGCGCGTCCGCTTCATCAATGTCGTGGACCTGATGCGGCTGCTGCCCGACACCGAGCACCCGCATGGGCTCTCCCACGCGGAGTTCGACGCCCTGTTCACGGTGGACCGCCCGGTGGTGTTCGCCTTCCACGGCTACCCGTGGCTGGTGCACCGCCTGACGTACAGCCGGCACAACCACCACGGCCTGCATGTCCGTGGCTACAAGGAGAACGGCACCACCACCACACCGTTCGACATGGTGATGCTCAACGACCTGGACCGCTACCACCTGGTGATGGACGTCATCGACCGGGTGCCGGGTCTGGGGGCCCGGGCCGCCCCACTGCGTCAGCAAATGACGGACGCCCGGGCCCGGGCTCGGGCCTGGACGCGGGAACACGGCGAGGATGTCCCGGAGGTCTCGGCTTGGACCTGGCCCTACGCATGACGCTTGCGCTCGTCGTCAACGCCGGCAGTACGTCGGTGAAGGTCAGCCGGCTCACGCGGGACGGCGCGCAGTGGTCGACCGTCGCGCGTGACGAAAGCCTGGCCGGCGCGCTTTCCGCCGCCGCAGGGGTGTCGTACGTCCTGCACCGGGTGGTGCACGGCGGCGACCGATTGCGACCGGTTGTTGTCGACGATGCGGTCATGGCCTCGCTGCGGGCCCTCTCGGAGCTCGCGCCCCTGCACCAGCCGCCGGCACTGGACGCGCTGGAGCAGGCCCGCGAGGCCCTGCCGGACACGCGTCACGTGGCCTGCTTCGACACGGCCTTCCACACCACGATCCCGGCTGCTGCCCGGACATACGCGCTGCCCGCGCGGTTGCGGGAGCTGGTGCACGTGGTCGGCTTCCACGGCCTTTCGCATGCCTGGAGCGCCGGCTGCGCAGCCAAGTCGTATCCGGCAGCGCGCCGGGTGCTGGTCGCGCATCTCGGCGGTGGCGCGTCGCTGTGCGCGGTCCTGGACGGGCGCAGCGTCGCGACGACGATGGGCTTCACGCCGCTGGACGGCCTGGTCATGGGCACCCGCAGCGGCTCGGTCGATCCTGGTGCGTTGCTCTGGCTGTCGCGGACGGCCGGCGAGGACCTCGATGCGGTGCTGGAGCGCGAGAGCGGGCTGCTCGGGCTGTGTGGGACCGCTGACCTGCGCGAGGTGCTCGCCAGGGCGCTCGTCGGCGACGAGGCGGCCGTTCTCGCCCGCGAGGTGTACCTGCACCGGCTCGTCACGTCGATCGGGGCCATGGTCGCCGCTCTCGGTGGGCTCGACGTGCTGGTGTTCACCGGCGGCGCGGGCGAGCACTCCGCCGCACTGCGTCGGCTGGTGACCGACCGACTCGGCTGGCTCGGTGTCGCGTCGTCTGCCGGTACTGAGGTGCGTGACGGCGTCGACGGGGAGCACGGCACAGCGTGGGTCGCGAGCGCGCCTGCGGGCACAGGGCAGGCGTCCGACGCATCGAGAACGGACGTGGGATCGAACGCCGAAGCGACGTCGCGCTCCAGGGTCCACGTGCTCGTCGTGGAGGCTCGCGAGGACCTCCAGATGGTCGCGGACGCCGCCGACCTGCTCGTCGGATACGCGCCGACCGTTTGCGGCAGCCGTCGGGCGGGTTGACGCCGCCTGCCACCGGCCTGCACCTTCGGGTCGATGAAGATCAGCCCAATCCGAGCGGGACCGCCACCCGCCACCCGCCACCCGCCACCCGCCACCCGCCGCGAGCCGCGAGCCGCCTGGCCCGGCGCCAGAGCCCTCCCCAAGGTCCGGCCTGGCATCAGACAGACGGCGGCGCTGTTTTCGTTGCGGGGAGAAGCCCCTGTGTTCCGGGCACTGTCTTCCTGCTCGCCAGGCAGTATCCACGCTGAGCCCACCCCCCTCATCGGCTTGGCCTGTCGGTCCAGCCGTCGGCGGAGAGGTATCGGCCGTCGCGGAGCCGGATGGTCTTGTGGCCTTGGTGTAGGTCGTGGTGGGTGTGGTGGCAGACCGGGATGCTGTCGGTGTAGCTGGTGGTCCCGGTCGATGCCCAGCTGTGCGGGTGGTGCGGGACGAGTGGGGTGCCGGGTGGGCTGGGGCAGCCGGCGGCGGCGCACCGGCCGCCCCATTGGACGTGCAGGGCGTGTCGTTCGTGGGCTTTCAATGTCCGCTGGGTGTGGCTGGTCTCGATGACCCGTCGGCCCAGGCTGAGGACGAGGCGGGTGAGTTGGCTGTCGGACAGCCACCGGCGGGCCAGGGGCGCGGGGATGGAGGCCCCGGACGCTGCGACGGCCGGGGGCGCGCCGGGCTCGTTGTTCAGGGCGGCGAGCGGGACGGTGATCAGCAGGTGCGGGACGGCTTTGCCGCGGGTCCCGAGTGCCCCTGAGTCCAGTAGCGCCCGCAGGCCCAGGGCGAGCGCGTCGTGGTCACGCTGGACCTTCGAGCGCGGTGCCCGCGGCTCGACGCCCTCGATGTCGGCGTGGCCCGCCGGGCCGGCACCGAGGCCGGCCTCGGGGTCGGTGTTGTCCTGGCGGCCTCGGGTGGCCCAGGCGGCGGTGTCGGCGGGGTTGTCCGGGTCGGTCGCGCGGGCGGCGGCCAGGACGGTGAACAGCAGCTCCCCGCACTCGGCGTCGAGCTGACCGCGGGTGACCTGCCAGCCGGTCCCGTCGTAGCTCCGAATCATCTTGAAGGCGCGTTGCTGGTGGGCGTTCTCGCACCGGTCGGTGAGCTGCTGCGGGAGCAGCGCATCGACCAGGCGGCCGAGCTCGTCACGTAGCAGCCCGGGGGCGAGGTGCTCGGCGAGCAGCACGAACGCCGCTTCGACCCGTTCGCGCTGGCAGGTCGGGCGGGCCGCGAGCGCGGTCAGCTCGGTGCGCAGCGCCACCAGCTGCGGGTCGTCGTCGCGGTAGCCGCCGGCGCCCTGCGCGAGCGCCATCAGCACCCCGCAGGTGATCATGTTGTGGACGGCGGCCTCCGCGCTCTGGTTGTCGATCAGGCCGTCCGGGCGGTCCAGCCGGCCCCGCAGCTTGTCCAGCGCGACCGCGACGGCCTCGGCGGCCCGTAGCGAGCACCGGCCGTCCAGCACCGCCCGGTGCACCGCCGGCACCGCGCTCAACCGCTTCGCCAGGGCGATGGCCGCGCCGTCCACGCCGACCTGCTGCGCGCCGACCCACGAGCTCGTCGTCGGCGCGCCGGCCAGCTCATGCAACCCGCGGGTGTGCACATCGGCGAGCCAGGACAGCGACACCGCACGTAGCCGCTCCACCGCCAGCAGCAACCGGCCGGTCTCGGCCAACGCCAGCTCACCCGGCAGGTCCGGGTGCCACCGGCCGCGCAGCATCTCGACCGCGGCCTCGAGCACCCCGACCGGATCGGCGTCACCCGCAGGCGCCGCACCATCCCCCGCCAGGCCCTCGATCATGTGTTCGATACTACGTTGTGCGGCCGCC
>JAYVYM010000067.1:0-28038 GCA_043784245.1 Frankiales bacterium | reverse complement strand
CCCGCTCGACATCATGCGCTCGCCGAGGCCGTGGACAGTGCTCTGAACACCCGGACTTGTCCAGACATCGTCCGGACAGCCCGTCCGACAAACTGTCTGCCCGCCCGACAAACTCTGCATAGAAACGGCAGAAAAGACCCCGCGCGTAAGCGAAGGGGCCCCGTCCGAGTTATGCCATTTCCGGTAAAACATTTGTAGCGGGGGCAGGATTTGAACCTGCGACCTCTGGGTTATGAGCCCAGCGAGCTACCGAGCTGCTCCACCCCGCGTCGGTTCGCAGACTGTACGTGACCTGGGGACCGCTGTGCAAACGCTCAGCCGGGCGGCGGCGCCGACGGCTTGGGCGAACCCTGCAGCTCGGTCAGGCGGGCCAGCGCCACCTGCAGGCGCTGCTGCGCGGCTCCGTACGCCGTGAAGTCGCCCCGCCCGAAAGCGGCTTGGCCGTCGCGGAAGGCCTGGTCGGCGGCGGTGATCGCCGCCGCGATGTCGGCGGCCGGCGGCGTGGTCGGCGGGGGCGTCGTCGCGCCGGTGGTCGGCGGGGGCGTCGTCGACGGGCTGGTCGGGGTCGGTGCGCCGCCGAAGCGGGCGTATAGCGCCTCGAGCGCCCCAGCGAGGGTCTGGTTCGCGACCGTCTGGCTGCCGAAGCTCACGATGACCTGCTGCAGGGTCGGGAAGGCATTCGCTCCCGAGCGGGCCTGGACGAATACCGGCTGGACGTACAGCAGTCCCTGGGCGACGGGCAGCGTCAGCAGGTTGCCGAACTTGACGGTGCCGTTGCGCTGCAGCGCGAACAGCGCACTCGCCACTTGCGCATTGGACAGGAACTGGTTGGCGACCTGGCCAGGCCCGTCGATCGTCACCCCCCGTGGCAGCTGGAGCACCCGAATCTTGCCGTAGTCGGCCTGGTCGGAGCTGACCGACGCAAAGGCTGACAGGTTGGCGCCGTTGCTGGAGACGAACGACGTCGACAGCGAGAACCGGGCCTGCGGCTGCCCTGGGAACTGCAGCAGTGCGTAGTACGGCGGCTGGTCACCGGTGCTCGAGCTCGCGACTGAAGGCACCTGCGCCGGCGGGGCGACCGGTTGATTGGCATCAGCCGTACCGGCGGTGAGGTTGGCCGCCGCAGCCGGGTCGACCGGCACCCGCCAGAAGTCCTCCTTGTTGTAGAAGGCTCCAGCGTCCTGCACGTGATACTGCGAGAGCAGGTCGCGCTGCACCTTGAACAAGTCCTCGGGGTAGCGGAAGTGCGAGGCCAGCTCAGGGCTGATCGCGCTCGACGGCTTGATCAACCCCTTGAAAGCCTTGGCCCAGGTCTTGAGCACCGGGTCGGTGGGCCCGAACTCGTACAGCGACACATCACCGGTGTACGCGTCGACGGTGGCCTTCACCGAGTTCCGGATGTAGTTGACCTCCTGCTGCGGCTGCCGGCTGGTGCGGGTGCTGTCCTGGGTGACGTCACCGAAGTTGCGCTGCTCGGCGTACGGATAGCCGGCGCTGGTGGTGTATCCGTCGACGATCCACAGCACCTTGCCGTCAACGACCGCGGGGTACGGGTCGCTGTCGAGCTGCAGGAACGGCGCGACTTTCTTGACCCGCTCACGCGGCTCGCGGATGTACATCAGCCGCGAGTCACTCTTGATCGAGCCCGACAGCAGCAGGTTCGGCTCGCGGAACTTCAGCGCGTACGCGATCTTGCGAAGGCTGCTGGACAGCTGTACCCCGCCGCCACCGTCGTAGTTGAAGGTGACCTGCTTGTCGCCCGCAGCCGGTCCGTCGATCTCGCCCTGCGTGGTGTTGACGACCGAGTAGCTCGGGGAGAGCTCGCCGAAGTAGATGCGGGGTTGGTCGATCGGGAACGGCAGCTTGGCCGGCGGATTGCCCGGCCCGCTCGGGGGCACATTGCCCACGGCGAAGATGGGCTTTCCCTCGCTGTCGACCTGGTTGGCCGGCGCGGCGATGACCCCGTTGCCGTGCGTATATGTCAGCCGCTCGTTGATCCAGTTGCGCTGGTTGGGCTGCAGGCCGGTCTGATCGACCTCACGGGCTGCGATGACGAAGTCCTGCACGCCCCCATCGACCGGGTAGCGGTCGATGTCCAGGCGCCCACCGACGCCGAAATAGCTGCGGAAACGCTGCAGCTGCTCGAAGGTCGGCTGGAAGACATTCGGGTCGAGCAACCGGGCGTTGGGGATGGTGCCGGTGTCCGCCCGCAGCGCCGCCGGTGTCGCCGTCTGCGTGGCGTCGTACTTCTGCAGCTCGACGTCGGCGATGCCGTACGCCGCCCTGGTAGCCGTGATGTTGCGGGAGATGTACGGCGCCTCGCGGTTGACCTCGTTGGGCTTGACCCGGAACTGCTGGGTGTACGCCGGGAACAACCCGCCGAGCACGACAGCCGACAGGACGAGCAGCGCCAGCGCCCCGGCCGGCAGCAGGATGTTGCGTACGACAATGTTGGCGAAGAACAGCAGCGAGCAGATCACCGCGACACCGATGAGGATGTTCTTCGCCGGCAGCACGGAGTTGATGTCGGTGTAGGAGGCCCCCTGCACGACGCCGCGGTTCGAGAACGCCAGGCCGAAGCGGTCGAAGTAGTAGGCGACTGCCTTGAGGAGCACGATGACGCCGACCAGCACGGACAGGTGTGCGCGTGCCGCCGGGCTGACCTTCTCGCCCACGGTCTGCAGCCGTAGTCCGCCGAACAGGTAGTGCGTGGCCGCCGCAGCGAGCACGCTGAGGATGATCGCGGTGAGCAGAAACCCCAGGACGAACCGCTGGAACGGGTACGTCATCGCGTAGTACGAGACGTCGCGCTTGAACTGCGGGTCGATGACACCGAAGTCGGTGCGGTTGCGCCACAGCAGCCAGGTCTGCCAACGGCCGGCGGCCGACAGGCCGGCGAACAGGCCGAACACGCTGGAGACGAGCAGCAGCACCGGGACCAGGTAGGGCTCGACGCCGACCCGGTACCGCTCGAGGTTCTGCTGCTCCAGGCTCATCGGCCGGAACGGCGGCCGCACCCGGTACGCCACGGTGATGTTGGCTCCGACGAGCGTGGCCATCAGGAGGCCGAAGCCCACGAACAGCAGCAGCTTGGTCGTCAGAACCGTCGTGAACACGGTGCTCGCGTTGACGTTGCGGAACCACAGCAGGTCGGTGTAGAGCGAAATGCCGACACCGCCCAGCACCAGCACCGCCACGACGCCGATCAGCGCGGGTGCAAGAAGGCGGGGACGGGCAGGCAGCCCCGCCCGGGAGATGCGGACGGCCACGCGGCTCACTCTCTCCAAGCCGGGCGCTCGATGCCCCCGGTCACTACGCGCCCAACCCTGCCACAGCCGGGCCGGTTCCCCCTGCGGGACACTGCACGCCATGAGCGCTCTGCAGTCAGTGGTCGGCGAGGTCGAGTCGCATGTGGCGGAGGCCGGCTGGGACCAGCCACCGCAGCTGTTCGCGCTGGTGGACACCGAGCAGCTGCTGCGGGCCGAACCGCAGCTCGCCACGACCATGGGCATCATCCCCGGACAGCCCGGCTCGTTGACGCCGGTGGCCCAGGAGGCGCTCACTGACGCGCCGCTGGACGAGGCGCTGGCGCGCGTCGTGTTCGGCGACGCCGTGCTCGGCGTCGTCCTCGCGCACGAGGTGCTGGTGCTGCCGCCGTCGGTCGAGGCGGCGCTGGAGGAGCTGGATGCCGAGCGGGCGGCCGCGCACCCCGACGCCCGGGAGGTACGGATGGTCGTCGGCGTCGTACGCGACGGGACTCGCGCCGCGGTGCTGCGGTTGCGGGCGACCGGCGACGGGCTGGACGAGCGGGTCACCGGGGCCGACCTCGCACCGGCGCTGGCCGACGCGCTGCTCGCGACCCTCGGCGACTGACCGGCTGCCCCGACGGGCGGGCCTGTCAGGAGCAGCCGGTCGGGGTGCCCCCGCTGCGCTCCAGGTCCAGTGCTCGGCGGGCCTCGTCCAATGACGACACCTTGATCAGTTGCAGGCCGTCGGGGCGGTTGGCCGCCGCGTCGGCGCAGTTGGCGGCCGGCACCAGAAACACTGTCGCGCCCTTGCCGCGGGCCCCCCGCAGCTTCTGCTGGATGCCGCCGATGGGCTGCACGACGCCGTCGGGGGTGATCTCGCCGGTGCCGGCGATGTACGCCCCGCCCGTGAGCGAGCCGGGTTCGAGCTTGTCGACGATGCCCAGCGCGAACATCAGCCCGGCGCTCGGGCCACCGACATCCTTGAGCGCGATCTTCACCGTGAACGGGTAGCTGACGCCGGTCGCAATCCCGATCAACGGCCGGGGCGGGGAGTCGGTCGACGCCGTCGTGACGAGGGCCGCCTCGGCGCTCAGCCCGGCCCGCCGGTAGCCGATCCGGACGCTCGCGCCGGGTGCCCGGTCGCCGATCATCGTACGCAACTGCGCGGGTCCGGTGACGGCGCGGCCGTCCACGCTGGTCAGGACGTCGTCCTTGCGCAGCACGCCGACCGCCGGCGAGGTCGCCGAGACGTCGGCGACGGTGACCTCGATCGGGATGCCGAGCGCTGACAGCGCTGCCGTGGTCGCCGCGTCCTGCGACTGCACCATCTGCCGGGTGTTCTCCGCCTCGACCTGCGCGTCGCTCTGCCCCGGCGGGAACACCAGCTCACGCGGTACGACGGCCTCGTCACGGCGTACCCAGCCGACCAGCGCCTCGGCGAGGGAGAGGTCCGAGCGCACCCCCACCGTGGTGAGGTCCAGGTGCCCGGTGTCGGGGAAGCTCTGGCGGCCCCGGATATCGATGACCGGCGCCCCCTCGCTGTCGCCGAGGGTGTTGAACGTCGGGCCGGGCCCCAGTGCGACGTACGGCACCCGGGCGACGAGCGTGCCGACCAGCAGGCCCACGGCGAGGAACGTCGACAGCAGCAGGGACAGGGTGCGCCGGGACACGGCGCTCACGCTAGTGGGAGTCGAGGGCGCCGGCCGGGTCCAGGCTGGTCTCAGGGTGTGCCGACCCACTCCTCGTCGCCCTCGAGGAACACCTGACGCTTCCAGACCGGCACGGTGGCCTTCAGGTCGTCGATGAGCCGCCGGGCCGCTTCGAAGGCCTGCCCGCGGTGCGGCGCGGAGGCCGCCACGACGACCGCGATGTCGCCGACGGCGAGCAGGCCGGTGCGGTGGACGGCGGCCAGACCCAGGACGGGCAGGTCATCGGCGACAGCCTGCGCGACCCGCTCGAGAGCCGCCGCGGCGTCGGGATGGGCGACGTACTCCAGCTCGCGTACGTCGCGACCGCCATCGCTGTCCCGCACGAAACCGGTGAAGGACACGACTCCGCCGGCGCCGAGGTCCTCGACTGCGGCCAGCACCTCCTGGACCGACAGCGGCTGGTTGCGCAGTTCCAGCAGGCGCAGGACAGGACGCGTCACAGTCGCAGACTAGGTGGCGCGGGCTCGGCGCTAGCGTGGCGGGCATGTGCAGCGCAGGTCGTCCATGACCCGGCCGCCGTTCGGGTTCGGCCCGTCCGACCGTGACGACGAACCCGGGGGCTCCGACCCGTTCGGCCTGGGTGGTCTGCTGGGCGGAGGCGACGTGTTCGCCACCCTCGGCAAGCTGATGTCCTGGACCGGCGGGCCGGTCAACTGGGACCTTGCGACGCAGGTCGCCGAGAGCGCCGCCCGCGAGGGCGACCGGCCGGTGACCGACCAGGAGCGCCAGGATGTCGTCGAGGCCTGCCGGCTGGCCGACCTGTGGCTTGACCCCGTGACGTCGCTGCCCGCCGGGGGCGCAGAGGCGCGGGCGTGGACCCGCACCGGGTGGCTGACCTCGACGCTGCCCGCCTGGCGCCAGCTGGTGGACCCGGTGGCGGCGCGAGTCGTGGCCGCGATGGGTGGCGCCCTCGAGCAGGGCCTGTCCGACGGCGTACTCGGCGACGGCATCGGCGAGGGGGGCCTGCCGCCAGAGGTCACCGCAGCGCTGCCGCCGGAGCTGGCCACGATGCTGGGCGGCATGTCGGCGGGTGACCTCGGGGGCGCCATGCGCGGGGTGATGGGACAGGTCGGCGGCCTGGTGTTCGGGGCGCAGATCGGACAGGCCCTCGGGGCCCTCGCGGGCGAGGTGCTCGGCGCCACCGACATCGGCCTGCCACTGGGCGACGCGGGCCGGGCGGCCCTGCTGCCGGCCAACGTGGCCGCGTTCGGCGACGGGCTCGAGGTGCCGCTGGAGGAGGTGCGGCTGTACGTGGCGCTGCGTGAGTCGGCCCACCAGCGGTTGTTCGCGCATGTGCCGTGGCTGCGGGCGCACCTGTACGACGCCGTCGACGCCTATGCACGCGGCATCGAGGTCGACCCGCAGGCGATCGAGCGGGCCGTGGGCTCGTTCGATCCGGCCGACCCCGAGAGCCTGCAGCGGGCGATGGGCGAGGGGATGTTCGACCTGAAGGCCACTCCCGCGCAGGAGGCCGCACTGGCGCGCCTCGAGACCGCCCTCGCCCTGGTCGAGGGGTGGGTGGACGCGGTCGTCGAGCAGGCTTCCGGCAGCCTGCCATCCGCGGTACAGCTACGAGAGACGGTGCGCCGGCGCCGGGCGACCGGTGGGCCTGGCGAGCAGACCTTCGCCGCCCTGGTCGGCCTACAGCTGCGGCCCCGCCGACTGCGGGAGGCCGCCGCCCTGTGGACCGCCGTCTCGCAGGCCCGCGGACAGCAGGGCCGGGACGCACTGTGGGCGCACCCCGACCTGCTGCCAGGACCGAGCGACCTCGATGACCCCGCAGCCTTCGTCGCGGGCGGTGGCGCCGACTGGGACGCCGGCCTCGCCGCACTCGACAAGGACCTCGACGGCCGGCTCGACGACGATGAACGCCAGTCCGGAGACGACCCGCCGCCTGCCTAGCTGCCGGCGGCGGGCAACAAGTTCCTGCGCACAGGCTGTGCGTCGCCCCGCCGCAGGTGATGCGCCGTGCCACGCCGCACCGGCGCAACCGTCCACAAGCGCCCATACCGGCCCTCCACAGGGACACGCCCCGTCGTCCACACCGCACCCACACCGGTGTCCACAGGCCGCGTTGACCGGCCGCTCACCGTTGCTTAGCGTTCTCTCCAACGGAGCCCCCGGGCCCCGGGACCGCGCGGAAGGGGAAGCCGAGCGGGATCGGGTACCGGGGGCGCCGTGAGCAACTGGGTGGCCGTGAGCAACTGGGTGTCGGTGACCAGCCTGCTCAGCGGCCGGTGAAGACCGCCGGGCGCTGTTCTTTTCGCGCTCGTAGGCCCTCCTGCAGGTCGTCGGTGGCCAGGGTCACCGGCTGCACGACCGACTCCCACTGCAGCGCATCGGAGAAGCTCGCGTGGCCGCCCCGCGACAAGGCCACCTTGTGCAGGCGCTGGGCCACGGGCGCGCCGGCAGCGACCATCCGGGCCCGCTCCATCGTCCGGCTCAACAGCTCCTCGTCGGGGAAGACCTCGGTGGCCAGGCCGAGCCGCGCCATCTCCTGCGCGTCGCACACCCGACCGGTCAGCAGCAGCTCGCGGGCCTGCGCCAAGCCGACGACCTCCGGCAACAGCCACGTGCTGGCCATCCCGGCGTGCATCCCGAGCTGGGCGAACGGCACGGTGAACCGGGCCGACGCACCCGCGTACCGGATGTCGCAAGCCAGCGCGATGATCCCGCCGGCCCCGACGGCCGGGCCGTTGATGGCCGCGATCGAGGGCACGTCCAGGCCGCCGAGCGACAGCCAGGTCTCGTAGAAGGGCAGCATCCGGTCGCGTAGCTCATCGACGGTGGCGTCCGGCTCGGACGCCAGCCAACCGACGTCGCCACCGGCGCAGAACGCCTTCCCGGCTCCGGTCACCACGACGCACCGCACAGTGCGGTCGCCACGCAGCTCCGAGACCGCCGCGGCCCAGGCCGCTGTCAGCTCGTCCTTCATCGCGTTCCGGACGTCAGGAAGATTCAGGGTGAGGACGACGATGCCGAGGTCCGGCCCGGCGGTGCAGCGTTCAACAAGCAGGGGGAGGGACACGGCTGCTCCAGGGGGTTGGCGGCGGGCGGGCAGACGGTACCGAGCGCCCGACCGGCACCCGTCGACGCTGTCAGGGGCGGTCCGGAGGCTAAGGTGATCCGCTGAGACCGTGACACCACTCGGCGTCACGGAGCCGGAGGGGCTGGCCCCCGAACAGACAGAGGGAGGCCACGATGGCCGAGACCTACAACGGCTACTGCGTCAAGTGCAAGGAAAAGCGGGACTTCGAGGGTGAGGTCAAGGTCAGCGAGTCCGGTCGGCGGATGGCCCAGGGGCCCTGCCCGGTCTGCAGCACCAAGATGAACCGGATCCTCGGCAAGGCCTGACACTGCGCTGCCTGCGTGGCAGGGCGGTCCGCGGGGCCGCCCTGCCACGCGCCACCTGGCTCGTCGATGGTTGGCCCGGTCAGCCGAGCGGGCGCTCCAGGGTCACGAGGACGCCGTCGACGCCACCGGGCGCGACGCGGCCCTTCACCTCCACGGCCGTCACTGCTTTCAGCTGCCAGCCGTCCTCGGCGTGCTCGTTGAGGACGTCCTGCAGCTTGTTAGCCGACATCTTGCCGCCGAGCATCCCTTCTCGGAGCTCGACAACCTTGTACTCGTACCGCTGACTGGCCATGCCCCGCACCCTGCCATCACGGCCCGGCTGTGGACAGCGCCGCCGGGTGTGGATAGTCGACGCGAAGGTCGTACGCGGATGCCAGCCTCGCAGTGACCCCGGAGGTGCCTGTGCATCCTGTCCTGTGCCCGTCGAGCCGTCGGCTCTGGCGCGACCCGCAGACCCTGCAGCTTGGCCGGGCGGGCGCGCGGGCGGTCGTGCTGGCGGGGCTCGACCCCGACGTCCGCGCCGTCCTGGCGCTGCTCGATGGCACCCGCGACCTCGAGGCCGTTCAGGCGGCGGCCGTCACGGCCGGCTGCCCTGCTGCCCGAGCGGGCGAGCTGCTTGACCTGCTGCGGGGTGCGGGCCTGGTCGTCGACGCCGCGGAGCGCTGGCCGGCGCACCTTGACGTCGACGCACGGGACCGGTTGGCAGCCGATGTCGCCTCGCTGTCGCTGCTGCACGCCGGAGCCGGGCTGCCGGCCTTGCACCGCCGCGACAGCGCCTCGGTCACGGTCATCGGTGGCGGCCGCGTCGGCGCGCCACTGGCCGGCCTGTTGGCCGCAGCCGGCGTGGGCACGGTTGACGTCACTGACGACGGTCATGTTCGTCCTGACGACACCGCCATCGGTGGCCTGCGCCCGGCCGACGTCGGGCGAGGTCGTGGGCAGGCGGCCCGCGACCGGCTGGCCGAGGTGTCCCCGATGACGCGCACCGGACCGGTACGTCGTCCCGACGTGGTCGTGCTCGCACCACCCTCCGTGCTCGACGAGGACGGAGCCGCGGCGCTGCTTCGGGACGGCCTACCGCACCTGCTCGCCGAGGTGCGCGACACCGTGGGCGTCGTCGGGCCGATGGTGCTGCCGGGGCGCAGCCCGTGCCTGCGGTGCCTGGACCTGACCCGGACCGACCGTGACCCCGACTGGCCAGCGCTCGCCGTGCAGCTCATGCTGCCCGCGCGGGCGGCCCAGGCCTGCGACGCCGTCCTCGCGGCCGCCGTCAGCGCGCAGGCAGCGCTGCAGGTCCTAGCCCTACTCGACGGCGGCACCCCCGCCGCGGTCGGCGGTTCGCTGGAGCTGGCGCTACCCGACTGGCGCTGGCGACGACGCAGCTGGCACCCGCACGAGGCGTGCGCATGCAGGTGGCAGGAAACCGGATGATCCGGCGCGCCTCGCGGCCCCTGCCGTGCGGCGCGGCCTCGGCAGCAGGAGAATGCGAACGTGCCCGACATCCCGCGCCGCGCTGTCACCCGGTCCGCCAAGCTCGCCGCCCTTCCGCTGGGCGTGGCGGGCCGCGCGACCTGGGGTCTGGGCAAGCGTCTGGGCGGCAAGCCGGCCGAGGCCGTGGCGCTGGAGCTGCAGCAACGCACCGCCGAACAGCTGTTCCAGGTGCTCGGGCAGCTCAAGGGCGGCGCGATGAAGTTCGGCCAGGCCATGTCAGTGTTCGAAGCGGCCCTGCCGGAGGACATCGCCGGCCCGTACCGCGCTGCCCTGACCAGGCTGCAGGAGGCCGCGCCGCCACTGCCCGCGGCCAGCGTGCACAAGGTGCTGGCACGCGAGGTCGGGGCCGACTGGCGTGGCCGCTTCCGCAGCTTCGACGACGTACCGGCAGCCGCTGCGAGCATTGGGCAGGTCCACAGCGCCGTCTGGGCCGATGGTCGGCGGGTCGCCGTCAAGATTCAATATCCGGGGGCCGGTCCAGCCCTGCTCGGCGATCTCAAGCAGCTCGGTCGGCTGGCGCGGATGTTCTCTGCCCTGACGCCGGGGCTCGACGTGAAGCCGCTGCTGGCCGAGCTCACGGCCCGCGTCACGGAGGAGCTCGACTACCGCCTGGAAGCCGAAGCTCAGGCGACCTTCGCGCTCGCCTACGACGGCGATCCGGAGATCAAGGTGCCGGCGGTCGTCGCCGGGACCGAGCGGGTGCTGGTGACCGAATGGATGGAGGGCACGCCGCTGTCGGCCATCATCCGCGACGGGTCGCCCGCCCAGCGCGACCGCGCGGCGCTGCTACTGGCCCGCTTCTTGTTCAGCGGACCCGTGCTCGCGGGGCTGCTCCATGCCGACCCGCACCCGGGCAACTTCCGACTGTTGCCTGACGGCCGACTCGGCGTCATCGACTTCGGCGCGGTCGACCGCTTGCCCGACGGCTCCCCCGAGCCGATCGGCCGGCTGGCCCGGCTGGCGCTGGCCGGCGAGGCACAGGCGGTGCTCGACGCGCTGCGTGCCGAGGGCTTCATCAAGCCCGGCATTGAGGTCGATGCCCAGCAGGTACTGGACTACCTGCTGCCGCTGCTGGAGCCCGTTGCCGTCCCGCGTTTCCGGTTCACCCGCGAGTGGCTACGTCATCAAGCCGTACGGCTGGGGGACCCACGCTCACCGGCCGCGCAACTCGGTCGGATGCTCAACCTGCCGCCTGCATACCTGCTGATCCACCGCGTCACGCTCGGCACCATCGGTGTGCTGTCTCAACTCGGCGGCGAAGCAGCCTTCCGTGAGGAGATGGCCCGCTGGCAGCCCGGGTTCGCCGAGCCGGGCAGCGACCTCGCCGCCGAGGCGGCCGCTGCCGACGCCCGCCGAGTCGACGCCCCCGAGGCGATACCCACCCCCCAGGCGGCGTTGGTGGCGCCGGCGCCCGGTTGACCGCTATCAGGCATCCACGCGACCTGCCAACGAAGCCGCAGGTGTCGTGTCGGGTGCAGCCGGCCTGAGGCCAACGTTCGTGCCGGTCACTGGCGCGCAAAGCAAGGCCTTGACCGCCGGTCCTACTGCGTATGCGGCCCAGGCTGGGTCAACGGCGGCTGTCCGGTCCCTCGTCAAGGTCGGCAAGGGCCGCACGTAGCAGTTGCAGGCCGCTCTGCGCCAAGGCGTGGGCCTGCTCGAGCTCGAGCTCCACTTCCATCGCCGCGCCGACCGCACCCTCTCCGTAACCGACGGCTGCGACGACGGCACTGCGTTCGGCCGCGGGCAGCGCCGCAAGCGCGCGTTCCAGCCGGTCGACCAGCTCGGCCTCTGACACTGCAGGCGAGCGGTCGCGGACCGCGTCCACCACGTGCGGGGGGACGGGCCGGCAGCGGGGTGGTTGGTCGGCGGTCACACAGCTCCAGGCAGGTTCGGTGGCACCGGGGGGCGTCATGACCAGGCGGGTCGTGTGGACACACGAGAGCCGCCCCAGTTTCCCGGAGCGACTCTCGGGTGCCTTCCCGTCAGGTCGCCTCACGGCGGTTCGTCGCTCATGGCGACTGATTTGGGACCGGGGGCCATGTATCGGGTCGGCATGACAGTGAACCCCACCGGCGCGCGGCCGATTCCCCCGTCCGGGGACTTGAGGGGGCTGAGGAGCTACTCGCCAGCCGGCTGCTCGGCAGCCTGACGGGTTGGCTCCGGCGACGCCAACGGCGTGGCGGCGGGTCCAGGTGACTGAACGGGGCCGTTGGCCGCGGCCGGCGCCGGGGCGCCGCCGGCCGGGCCGGACGTCGGTGCAGGTGCCGGCGCGGCAGGCGGGGTGGGCGCGACCGGACCGGGTCCTGAGGCAGTTGCCTCGGGAGCCGGACGGGGGCCGGGGGCGGCCGTGGGACCCGTCGCGGGAGCAGCATTGGCCGGTTCGGGCACAGGCGCAGCCGACGCGGGCGCAGAGCTCGGCGGTGCTTCCGTGGACGCGGTTGTGGGCTCGGACCCCGTCGCTGGCCCGGACCCCGTCGCGGGCTCAGTTCCGGACGTGGGCGCGGACTCGGACGCGGGCCCGATCGCGGGGGTGGCCCCTGACGCGGGCCCGGACTCGGACTCGGACGCGGGCCCGGACGCGGGGGTGGACTCGGACGCCGGCTCCGTCGGGCCGGACGTGGGCGCGCCGCCCTGCCGTTCACCGGCCGGACTATCCGGACGGTCGCCACGGTGACGCCCTCGCCGCTTGCCGGGTCGCACGCCAGGCTCGCCCGGCCGGTCCGGCCGCTCGCCCCGGTCGGGCCGCTCGGGCCGCTCGCCCCGCTCTGGCCGCTCCCCTCGCTCGGGACGCTGCTGCGAGCCGTCGGGGCGCGGTTGCCCCCCCATGTCCATCGCGCCGGCGAGGGTGTACTCGTGCATGAGCAGTTCCAGCCCTGGCTGATCCTCGACCGGGGCCGTCGCTGCCTTAGCCTCGGCCAGTGAGCGCAACTGGGCAAGGCGGGCTCGCCGGCGACCATGCGCGTCATGCGGGTGGGTGAGCAGCACGGCATGCGCGGCGCAGCAGGCGGTGCCGCCGACGGCCGTCACCGCATCCCGGAGCAAGGCGAGGTCAGTGACGCAGGGAGCGCAGTACGTGGTCATGGCGGCACACGCTACGGCCTGCCTCGGCTCTTCAGACGAAGGGCCGTCAGCAGGCCCGCGAGCAGCACCGCTGGCAGCACGAGCAGGTCGGCCTGGGTGAGGCCGTGCCCCGGCGCGACCACCAGCAGCACCCGGCCCTCAACCGGCCGGTTCACCAGCAGCCAGGCCAACGACGCCGCAAGCAACTGTCCTACCTGGCGCAGCAGCGCTCCCCGGCCCAGGGTCCCGGCGACCAGCGACATGAGTGCCGACCCGACCGCGACCAGGAGCAAGACTGCGACGACCAGGGCCAGAGAGCGGGCCAACAGCTCAGCCACGGGCGGTGCGAGCGGGTGCCGGTGGTGCGTCCATGCGCTCCAGTGTCGGGGACGTCCTGGTCAGCGGACACCGGGGACCTAGGACATGCGTCCGATGGTCGCCAGAGCTGGGGTGGGCTGACGGTGCCGGGGCACCGGGCAAGATCCCGCACCGGAGCAACGCCATGCCCACCGCTCGTGCGTACACGGTCTCGCGGCGCATCCCGAACACGCCGGGCAAGGACCGCATCTCCTTCACCGCCCAGCAGGCCGCGACCGGCGAGACCTGCCGGGGCGCCGTCATTCTGAACTGACCCGCGGCGGGGGCGCGCCAGCCGCAACTGCCTCCAGGGTTGGCCGTGCACCGGCGCGCGCCCGCCTAGGTCGACGGGGGCGCACCGGCGTACGTACGCGATTCAGCGGATGGCAGCGCGGGCCAGCCGGGCGCGCCGGGCCGAGGATGCGGCCCGCCGTTCCCACTTCCTGGCGACGGCGACCCGCGCAGCCAGGTTGTCGGCCTTGGCCTGTCGTTGTCGCTCCGCGAGGCCGCTGCGCATCAGCTGTTCAGCGAGTGCTGCGTACATGGAACTGCTCCTGACGGGTGGATGCACATCGGGTGGATGTGCACCAGGTGGATGTGCACCGCGTGGGGGTGCATCGGTGGATGTGCTCAGGCGGCGAGGGCGTCCTTGCGCGGGCGGCCGCGTGGCCGCTTGCGCGCCAGGACGACGCCCATGACGACCAGCTGGCCGCCCCAGACGCCCCACGGCTCGCGCCGCTCGAGAGCGCCCGCGAGGCAGGCGTCGCGCAGTGGGCAGGGCAGGCAGAGCGCCTTGGCTGCCTCCACGTCGGCAGGCCGTTCGGCGAACCACAGGTCGGGGGACTCACCCCAGCAGGGCAGCTCGTTCTTGCCCGCTGCCTGCGCAGCGAGGGCAGTGGTCATGCGGGGTGTCGCCTCCTCGGGAAACGGCCAGGGGTGCGGCCGCCCAAAACGGGTGGGTCGGAGATAGGAAGGGGCCGGGTGTGGCCCGGTGGGCAGGAGCCCGGGAAAAGCAGAGAGGCCGCGGATCCCGGTGTACGGGGTCCGCGGCCTCGAGGTGCGCGCTGGTCTGGGGTCAGACCGGGGCGCCTCGAGGAGGCAGATCCGTGACGTCGGTGTGATCGGCGAAGGACAGTCCGCTCCCGTGCTTGGCCGGGAAGGGCGAGATCAGGGACCTGCTGACGCCGAGCGTCGCGAGCAGGGTGCTAGCCCACATGATGTTGGTCTTCACGGGGGCCACCTCCTCCTGCTATCTGCGCGGCAACTGCCGTGCGTTCATCGGCGAGGGTAGAGAACCCCGCCGGGCCGTGCAAGGGGTTATTGCGTAGCGGTTGGCGGCTCGGCGGGTAGCGGCATTTCGGGTTGTGGCGACCCGGGTTGTGGCGACCCGGTCCAGGCACCCGCGCCGACGAGCGTCAGGACGGCCTCGCCGAACTTGTCGAGCTTGGCCTGCCCGATGCCGGGGATGGCGACCAGCGCGGCGACCGTGCCGGGGCGCTGCTCGGCGATCGCAGCGAGGGTGGCGTCGGTGAACACGCAGTACGCCGGCTGCTTGAGCTCTTTCGCCCGACCGGCGCGCCAGTCGCGCAGCGCCTCGAACAACGCCTCGTCGCGGTCCGCTGGGCAGTCGGCGCACCGGCCCAGCTTGCGGTCGACGGCAGCAACCAGCCCGGCCCCGCAGACCCGGCAGGTCGTGGGCGGCGTCTTCCTGCCGGGACGCGCGGACGGGCCGCCGGCCGGGCGCGTCGCGGTCGACCCCAGCAGGCCGTCGAGGAAGCGCGAGGGCCGGCGCGACGCGCGGCCACCGGGCGATCGGGCCAGCGCCCAGCTCAGCGACAGGTGCTCGCGGGCCCGGGTGATGCCGACGTAGAGCAGCCGGCGCTCCTCCTCGACCTGCTCCGGGGTGTCCGCATGCACCAGCGGCAGCGTGCCGTCCACGAGCCCCACCAGGAAGACCGCGTCCCACTCCAGCCCCTTGGCAGCGTGCAGCGACGCCAAGGTCACGCCGTCCACGGTGGGGGCGTGCTGCGCCGCGGCTCGCTCCTCGAGCTCGGCGACGAGCTCGCGCAGACCTGCGGCCGGGTCGGCGACAGCGACGTCACCGGCCAGCCGGTGCAGGGCAGCAAGGGACTCCCAGCGCTCCCGGGTCGCGCCGGCGCCGGGCGGCGGCGCCGCGGCCTGCCAGGACATCCCGGCCCGCAGCACGTCGGCGACCTCGTCGGCGAGCCCGGCGGGCGCATCGGTGTCGGCGGCCCGGGCCGCCCCACGAAGCAGCAGGGTCGCCTCGCGGACTTCGGTGCGGTCGAAGAAGCGCTCACCGCCGCGCACCAGGTAGGGCACGCCGGCGTCCGAGAGCGCGGACTCGTACGCCGCTGACTGGGCGTTGACGCGGTAGAGCACCGCGATCTCGCTGGCGGGAGTGCCGCCATCGATCAGGGCGCGGCAGCGGGCCGCGACCGCGGCGGCCTCTGCCGGCTCGTCGAGGTGCTCCGCCATGGCCGGCGCAGGCCCGGCCGGCCGCTGCGCGACGAGCTCGAGGCGGGCGGCCCGCGCGGTGGCTCGGGCGATGACGGCGTTGGCAAGGCCGACGACCTGCGGGGTGGAGCGGTAGTCGCGAACCAGCCGTACCTCTGTCGCGCCCGGGTGGCGGGCCCGGAAACCGACCAGGAACTGCGGTGTCGCGCCGGTGAAGGAGTAGATCGTCTGGTTGACGTCCCCGACGACGCACAGGTCACTGCGCCCTCCCAGCCAGGCGTCGAGCAGTCGTTGCTGCAGCGGCGTCACGTCCTGGTACTCGTCCACGACGAATGAGCGATAGCGCGAGCGGAACTCCGCGGCGACGTCGGGGTGCTCCTCGAGCACGGCGGCGGTCAGCAGCAGCAGGTCATCGAAGTCGGCAACGCCCTGCGCCTGCTTCAGATCCTGGTAGGCCAGGTAGACCTGCGCCACCACCGCCGGGTCGTACGGCGGGGTGCGCCCGGCCTTGCCGGCAGCCGCCGGATAGTCGTCGGGGCCGACCAGCGTGCTGGCCGCCCACTCCAGCTCCGAGAGCAGGTCGCGGAGCTCGGAGGTGCCGGGGCGCAGCCGGGCCCTGGCTGCAGCGTTCGCGACCAGGCCGAACTTGTTGGTCAGCAGCGTCGGCGGCGCTCCGCCGACCACCTTGGGCCAGAAGTAGCCGAGCTGCTTCATCGCCGCCGAGTGGAAAGTACGGGCCTGCACCCCGCCGACGCCGAGCCCGCGCAGCCTGGTCCGCATCTCGCCCGCCGCGCGTGCCGTGAAGGTCACCGCCAGCAGCGCGCTCGGTGGTACGGCTCCCGACGCGACGGCATACGCAGCCCGGTGCGTGATCGTCCGGGTCTTGCCGGTGCCCGCGCCCGCCAGGATGCAGACCGGCCCGGTGACAGACTGAGCGGCCTCCCGCTGCTCGGGGTCAAGGGCGTCGAGCAGCTGGTCCGGCGTCACCCGGGCAGTCTCCCAGGCCCGCCGCCGCGGGAACGCGCCGGACCCGCCGCCTGTTGACGACAACGCGGCCGGCACTCACGCCCCGCATCCCCTGAACCAGGAGACAGCGTGACCGCCGAGATCAGCAGCGCCGCAATGACGATCTACAGCACCCAGTGGTGCGGTTTTTGCCACCGGCTGATGAAGCAACTGGACCGCGAGGGCGTCGGGTACGACGTGGTCGACATCGAGCAGGTCCCGTCGGCGGCCGACTACGTGATGAGCGTCAACGGGGGTCACCAGACCGTACCGACCGTGGTGTTCGCTGACGGCACCGCGCTCACCAACCCGAGCCTGGCGCAGGTCAAGGCCAGGCTCGCTGCCTGATCTGTGCAGCCGCCTGGCGTGCCCGGGTGCGCTTAGGGGACACTACCGGACCAGCGCCTTTCCAGGAAGCAGCCCGACGTGCCCCCCAGCGACCTCTCGCACCCCGCGATCGACGCTGTCCTGTCGACAGCGGCGAGCCTGCTCGGCATGGAGGTCGTCTTCGTCGGCGGTTTGACCGACGAGACCTTCACCTTCGAGCGCGTCCAGACCAGCGCCGACTGGACCGGTGTCGAGGAGGGCGGCGGTTCATCGCGCGCCGACAGCCTCTGCGCCCGGATGCTCGACAGCGGCCCGGGCGCGACCTCCAACGCCGCAGCGGAGCCGGCTTTCGCCGACTCGCCGGTCGTCATGGCACTCGGCATCACCTCCTACGTCGGTGTGCCGGTGCGCGACGCGACCGGGCACGTGGTGGCGACGCTGTGCGGCATCGACCGGGGCAGCGTCGAGGTCAACGAGCAATCCATCCAGGTGCTGACCGAGCTCGCCAAGGTCGTGGCGGCCCACCTGGGGCCGCTCACCGAGCAGGGCGTGACCATCCGCCGCAGCGTGGAGGGTGGCTGGGAGATCGGTGGCGAGCGGACCGGTGACCTGACCAGCGCAATGGTGCTCGCCGACCTGCTGGCGAGCGAGGTCGACCCGGGCGGTCGGCCCCGCCGCCCCGACCAGCCCCTCGACGAGGTCGGCCAGCTCCGGCTCTCCGTCGTTCAGCTCGAGCACGCGCTCGTGGCCCGAGTCATCGTGGAGCAGGCGATCGGCGTGCTCACCGAGCGCCAACACCACTCACCCCGCGAGGCTTTCGAGCGGCTGCGCAAGGTGGCCCGCTCGCGAGGCCGCAAGGTCCACGACCTCGCCCGCGAGGTCGTGATGTCCTCGACGGATCCGGCCGTTCCGCTGCCGCCCGAGCTCGCCGGCCGGCGCTGAGCTCCTTCTCGGCCCGCTCGCCGCAAGGACTGGCCGACGACCTGGTCGAGCTGCTCGCGCCGGCGCCCGAGGTGGCCCGGGTCCTGATCGACGGCCTGGGCGGCGGCCGGCTCGCCGACGCGATGGTGGCCCGCCTGGTTGCCGCCGGCCGGACGCCGTGCAGGGTGCGTGGTGCGGACTACCTGCGACCGGCCGGCGAGCGGTACGCCTACGGCCGCGAGGACCCGGACGCGTTTCGCGAGGGCTGGCTCGATGCCGGGGCGCTGCGCCGCGAGGTCCTGGCGGCCGACGGTACGTGGCTGCCGAAGCTGCGTGACGCCGGCAGCGACCGCTCCGCACGCCTGCAGCGGCTGCCCCTGCCCCCGCGGGCGGTAGTGCTCGTCGACGGCCTGTTCCTGCTCGGCCGGGACCTACCGGCGGAGTTGACCGTGCACGTTGCGCTGTCGCCGGCTGCGCTGCTGCGCCAGGGCGTGCCGACGTGGCAGCTGCCGGCCTTCACGGCGTACGACGCCCTGGTGCAGCCGGGCGCCAGCTGCGACGTGCTGGTGCGCGCCGAGGACCCGCTCCGGCCGGCTGTGCTGATCCGGCGGTAGTCGGGAGCGCGCCAAACCGAAAATCGTTGACGTTGATGCGCGGGCCGGACCCGGGGTTGCCAGCCGCCGCGCTCGTGTGTCGACGTCAGTGGTGATCAGAACCCCGCTTGCGCAGCACGTCGGCAGTGTCGTTGCGCAGCTCTCGGTCATGCTTTGAAAGCAGCCCTTCCCTAGCGAGACCCGCGCTGTCTGGCTGCGGAAGGCACGCTTCAGACCCGGCGTGGCCGCTATTGTCGACCCGGTGGCGTCAGATGCGTACACCGTCAAGCCCCTCGACGAGTCGACATGGCGGCAGTTCGCGGCGTTGGTGGGGCACCACAACGGTGTCTTCGGCGGCTGCTGGTGCATGGGTTTCCACGCTGAAGGCGTCGGCAAGGACACGACGCCTGACACGAACCACGGACGCAAGCTCGAGCGGGTACGGGCAGGCACGACGCACGCCGCGCTCGTCTTCACCGGGGACGACTGCCTCGGGTGGTGCCAGTTCGGGAGCCCCGAAGAAGTTCCCCGCATCAAGAGCCGCGCCGCCTACGAGCGCGGGCAAACGTCGTCCCCGGACTGGCGGATCGCCTGCTGCTTCGTCGGCAAGGGCCGCCGGCGCCAGGGGGTGGCGGCTGCGGCGCTGGCCGGTGCGCTGGACCTGATCGGCGGCCTCGGCGGCGGGGTCGTGGAGGGCTACCCAGAGGACGCCGCCCGCGTGCCCGCCGGCTTTTGTTCAACGGCGCGCTTTCGACGTACGAGAAACTGGGATTCACCCGGGACCGCGCGATCGGCAAGCACCGCTGGGTGGTGACGAGGACCGTCGAGCCGAGCTCGTAGCGGGGTCAGGTCCCCGTCGGCCCCTCCGCCACCCACTCGGTGATCAACCGGTAGGCGATGGACACCGGTGGGGGCAGCAGCACCGGGCCGGGGCCGCCTTCCCATCCGCCCGCATCGCGTAGCTGCTTCCGGGTGAACCAGCCGGCGTCCGCGAGCTCGCCGTCCTGCGGCACCGGCTCGGCATCCGGGTCGCAGACCGCGCGGTAGCCGAGCATCAGGCTGGCGGGGAACGGCCACGGCTGGCTGCCGCGGTAGACGACCTGCCGGACCGCGATGCCGGCCTCCTCGGCGACCTCGCGCACGACGGCCTGCTCGGCGCTCTCGCCCGGCTCGACGAAGCCGGCAAGAGTCGAGTAGCGCCGGGGCGGCCAGATTGCCGAGCGTCCCAGCACGGCTCGATCGGCGCCGTCGGTGACCAGCACGATGACGGCCGGGTCGGTGCGTGGGAAGTGCGTGCTGGCGTCCGCCTCGCAGATCCGTACGGCGCCGCCCTTTGCGCTGTGGGTCGGCGCGCCGCAGCGCGGGCACCGGAGGTGGGTGGCGTGCCAGTTGGCGAGCCCGACGGCGTGGGTCAGCAGGCCGGCGTCACGGTCGTCCAGCGCTGCCCCGATCTCGCGGAGCCCCTGCGCCGTCGCGCCGAGCCGGCGCGGCAGCGGCCCGATCGCCGCAAAGTAGGCCTGACCGTCCTGGCTGCCCAGGTAGAACCGCTCGGCACCGTCGGGCGCGTCGGCGGCGTCGACAAGCACCAGCGAGGTGCCGTCGACGAGCGCCAGGCCATCCTCCAGCATCAGCACCTTGGCGTTCGACCAGGCGCGGTCCAGCGCGGCGCCGTCCTCGCGGGTGGCCGCGTCGCGGTCGACCGTGGAGCGCGACAGCGCCGGACGGCCGTCGGTCACGACGTGACGAGGGGCAGCACCCGCGCGGTCGGCCCCTCCACCTGCGTGCGATCGCCGACCAGCACTGTGGTGAGCCGGGCCGGCGACAGGTAGCGGGCCGCAGCCTCAAGCACGTCCTCGACCGTCACGGCAGCCAGCGCCTTCGGTGAGTCACGGAGCCACTGGATGCCGAGGTTGGAGGCTGTCAGCGCCGACAGCGTGCTGGCCAGCCCGGCCTGGCTCGCTGTGGACAGGGCCAGCGAGCCGACGGCGTAGCGGCGGGCCTGATCGAGCTCGCCCTGGCTGACCGGAAGGGTGGCGATGCGGCCCAGCTCGTACCAGGTCTCCAGTAGCGCAGGCGCCGTGACGGCGGTGGCCACGTCGACAGCGAGGGTCACCCTCGAGCCCGCCGGCGGGTGCTCGACACCGGAGTGCGGGCTGTAGGTGTAGCCCTTGTCCTCGCGGATGTTGCTGACCCAGCGCGACGAGAAGTAGCCACCGAACACGAGGTTTGCCAGCGTGAACGCAGCGTGGTCGGGGTGCGTGCGGCTGGGCGCGCAGCCCGCCATCCGGACCGTCGTCTGGACGGCCCCCGGCCGGTCGATCAGCAGCGCCGGCCCGCCTGGCGGGTCGGGCAGCGGGGGCGCGACGGCCGCGAGTCCCTTGGCCGCCCAGCCGGCCAGTGACTGCTCGACGAGGTCCAGGATCCGGGCGGGCGACAGGTCCCCCACCAGCACCAGCACGCTGCCCCCGGGGGCGACCCGCTTGGCGTGCAGGCTGCGCAGCGCGGACGCCTTGACAGCCTCGACCGCCTCGCCGGACGGCATCTCGCGGCCGTAGGGGTGCTTGCCGTACATCCTGCTCAGCAGCGCTTCGCGGGCGACGGTCCCGGCCTGGCTGCGGTAGATCACCAGCTCCTGCACGAGACGTTCCCGCTCGCCCTGCACCTCGTCCCTCGGGTAGGACGCGCCGGTGAGCACCTCGCCGATCAGCGTGAGCAGCGCCGGCACCCCACTGGCAAGCACCGAGCCGCCGAGGCCGAGCCGGTCGCTGTCGGTGCTGGCGGACAGCGAGCCGCCCAGCGCCTGAAGGTCGGCGGCGAGTTGGCTCGCGGTGCGGCGGTCGGTGCCGGACAGCAGGGTGTCGCCGAGCAGCTGGGCCTTCGCCGCATGGTTGGCGCCCTTGCCGCTGAACGGCACCCGCAGTCGCAGCTCGACCAGCGGCACCCCTGGGCGGCGGACCGCGAGCACTCGCAACCCACTGTCCAGGGTGCGTTCGGCGACGATAGGCAGCCGCGCCGTGCGGGCGGCTCCCAGCGCCGGGATGGGGCGCGCCAGGGGGGTGCTCACGCGGCGTCCCCGGGCTGGATCTCCAGGACGGCGCGGTCGCCGGCCAACGTCCCGGCGGCGGCTCGCACCGCCTGGGCCGTCACGGTCGCCAGCAGGCCGGGCAGCTCGTTGACCAGCTCGGCGCGGCCGCGCTGCTGCTCGAACACGGTCATCACCTGCGCCCGGCCGAGCACCGGGTCGATCTCGCGCAGGTAGCGGGCCCGCATCCGGGCAACGGTGCGCTCGAGCTCGCCGGGCTGCAGACCGCCGGTCGCGAGCCGGTCCAGCTCCTCGTCCACGCTGGCGAGCAGCGTGTCGGCAGTGACCTCGGGCGGGTGGTGCAGCTCCAGCAGGAACGGCGTCGGGTCACGCGCATCGAGCGGGTCGCCCATGACGCCGAGGTAGCCGCCGACGCTCGTCGCCGTGCGGTCCTTCATCAGCAGCCGGTCCTGCAGCCGGCTCGCATCGCCGTCGGTGAGGACCTCGGCCAGCACGACGTAGGGCAGGTAGTCGTCCAGATCGGCCGGGTCCGGGACCCGCCACGCCATCGACACGGCCGGCGCGGGTGCGAGCCGGTCGACGTGGACCACGCGTTGCTCGCCGGTCGGTCCGGGCTCGGCGAAGCTGGGTCGCTCGGGCACCGGCCGGCCCACGATGTCGCCGAAGTGCTGCTCGGCCAGCCGAAGGACGTCGCCGACCTCGACGTCACCGGCGACCGTCAGGACGGCGTTGCCGGGCGCGTAGTAGCGGTCGAAGAAGGCCTGGGCGTCGGCCAGCGTCGCCTCCTCGAGGTCGACGAAGTCGCCGTAGCCGTTGTGCGCGTTGGCGAACGTCGAATAGAGGACCGGCGGCAGCAGGATCCAGGGGAAGCCGCCGTACGGCCGGTTGAGCACGTTGACGCGGATCTCGTTCTGCACGACCGCGACCTGGTTGTCCAGGTTGTCCTGGGTCAGGGCGACGCTGCGCATGCGGTCGGCCTCCAGGAACATCGCCAGCTCGGTCGCGCTGCTCGGCAGCAGCTCGAAGTAGTTCGTGTAGTCCAGGTGCGTGGAACCGTTCAGCGTGCCGCCGCTGCCCTGCACGTAGGTGAAGTGATCGGTCTTGCCCAGGCTCGCCGAACCCTGGAACATCAGGTGCTCGAACAGGTGGGCGAACCCGGTGCGGCCCTCGGGCTCGCTGCGGATGCCGACGTCGTAGTAGACGGCAACCGCCACGACCGGGCTGCTGCGATCCGGCGTGACCACCACCCGCAGACCGTTGCCGAGCGTCGCGCGCTCAACCTCGTAGGACAGGATCGGGGCGTTGGTACGGGGGCGGGGCGGCACGTGGTGACGCTAGTACGGGCCGCCGACACGTGCCTCCGGCACAACGATGAGCCAGCCGCCAGCGAGCACACCGGGCGGCGCCAGGACGGTCACCCAGCGCCCGCGTGAAGGGCGGCACGACCGGCCTGGCGGCTAGAGCCAGCCGTCACGGGCGTCGTGGATGTACTGCGACAGCGGGGTGGCCGGGCGGCCCAGCACGTCGGCCACCCCGGACGTCACCCGCTGCGCGAGGCCCAGCCGCGTTGTCAGGTCGATCACCAGCTGCACGTTGGCGTAGGCCGGTTCGGCGCCTGCGGCGAGCAGCTCGCGGCGGTGCCTCAGCAGGCCCTGGCGGACGTAGGCGATCGGGCGGCCGAGCTCCGCCGTGAGCAGTGCCGCGGCATCGGCAAAGGTGAGCGCGGCCGGCCCGGTCAGGGTCAGCGCCGCCGGTGGGCCAGCCGCCTGGGTCAGCACCGCGGCGGCGACCGCGGCGACGTCGCGGGCGTCCACGAAGGACACCTTCCCGTTGCCGGCGCCGAGCCGGAGCTCCGAGCGACGCCGGAGGTCATCTCCGAACGCTGTCAGCAGGTTCTGCGCGAAGTAGGCCGGGCGCAGGGCCGTCGAGGGCAGGGCGGCCTGACGCACCATCCGCTCCATCCGCCAGTGCGGCAGCGCGGGGTTCACACCCATCACCGACAGCACGACCACCCGCCGGACCCCGGCTGCTGCGGCGGCCGCGATGACCGGGCCGAGTGCGGATCGAACGTCGCTGATGGCCGGCGGCCGCATGAGGAACAACCGGTCCACCCCGGCCAGCGCCGGCGCGGCAGTGCTGGCAGCGCCGAAGTCGAGGCGTACGACGTCGACGCCGGTCGGGAGCTCGGCGGACGCCGGGTCAGGTACGCCGGCTCGCACGTGCTCCCCGGCGGCCAGCAGCTCGGCGACCAGCGTGCGACCGACGTTGCCCGTGGCCCCGGTGACCAGGACCGCGCCGGAGGCGGGCCGATCCTGGCTGCCCTGGTCACCCGACTGTGGCCGGTTGCTGGTGTGCCAACTGTCCGCTGCGTTGCTGTCCGGCACACCCGCCACCCTGCCCCCTCGTCGGTGCGGCAACGGTGACCCCGAAAGCGCCCATCACGCCAGGGCAGTTGGTCCCGTCCGCGGCTCCGATGAGGGCGACCGGAGCCCGGAAGCTAGCGCGTCAACCAGACGTCCGGGTCGGCCGCCAGCGTCCGGACGGCCTCGGACAGCCGGCCGTGGGCGATGTCGTCGACCGTGACGTGCTCCAGCACGGCGCGGATACTGGCGCGGACGGCCATCCAGACGACCTGCAGGTCCGCAGCCACCCCGTCGTACGTCGCAGCCTCTGGCGGGCCACCACGCACCTCGGCGAGCGGCCCGTCCACGGCCCGGATGATGTCCGCGACGGTGATCTCGGTGGCGGGCCGGGCCAGCCAGTAACCGCCCTCGGCGCCGCGGCGGCTGACGACCAGGCCCGCCTGCCGCAGTGAGCTCAGGATGGCCTCGAGGAACTTGGCCGGGATGTGCTGGTCGTCGGCGACCGTCTCGCCCCGGGTGGGCCCGGCGCCCGCGGCGGCCAGGACCACGCAGGCCCGTACCGCGTAGTCCGACCGGGCCGAGATGTGCATGCGACAGAGCGTGCCAGGTGCCGCGTCAGCTGGCCGGCAGCGCGTGCGCGAGCACGCCGTCGACGTCGACGGAGCGCGGCAGCGTGCCGTAGGCGTGACCCCGGTCGTCGGCCAGCCGGCTCGCGCAGAAGGCGTCGGCGACGGCAACCGGCGCGTGGCGCACGAGCAGCGCGCCCTGCAGGACCAGCGCCATCCGTTCGACCAGCCGCCGGGCCCGCAGCTCCTGGTCCGCGGGGTCGGCCAGCTCGGCCTGCAGCGAGCGCACCGCCGCGTCCAGCCGGGGGTCGGCACCGGCTGAGCGCCCCACCTCGGCGATGAACGCCTCGAGCGCCCCGGGCCCGCGAGCGAGCGCCCGCAGCACGTCGAGCGCCTGGACATTGCCCGAGCCCTCCCAGATGCCGTTCAGCGGCGCCTCGCGGTACAGCCGCGGCAGCCCTGACTCCTCAACATAACCGTTGCCGCCCAGGCACTCCAGGGCCTCGGCGACGAAGCCCGGCTGGCGTTTGCACACCCAGTACTTGCCGACGGCGGTGGCGATCCGGGCAAACGCCCGCTCCTGCGTGTCCCCCCGGGCGGCCCGGTCGACGGCGCCGGCCAGCCGCAGCATCAACGTGGTCGCGGCCTCGGACTCGACGGCGAGGTCAGCCAGCACGTTGCGCATCAGCGGCTTGTCGACCAGCAGCCCGCCGAACGCCGACCGGTGCTCGGCGTGGTGCGCGGCCTGCAGGAACGCCTGCCGCATCCCGGCGCTGCTGCCGATCACGCAGTCCAGCCGGGTCATCGCGACCATCTCGATGATGGTCCGGACGCCGCGGCCCTCCTCCCCCACCAGCGCGCCGACCGTGCCATCGAACTCGAGCTCGGCGGAGGCGTTGCTGCGGTTGCCGAGCTTGTCCTTGAGCCGCTGGATGCGGAACGTGTTCCGGGTGCCGTCGGGAAGCACTCTCGGCAGCAGGAAGCACGACAGCCCGCCGGGCGCCTGGGCGAGGACCAGGAACAGGTCGCACATCGGCGCGCTGGTGAACCACTTGTGACCGGCCAGGAGCCAGCTGTCGTCGCCGGCGGGCGTGGCGGTCGTGCTGTTGGCGCGGACGTCGGAGCCGCCCTGCTTCTCTGTCATCCCCATCCCCGCCAGCAACCCGCGCTTGCTCGACGGCGGACGTAGCCCCGGGTCGTACACCCGGCTGGTGAGCAGCGGCTCGTACGCCGCCGCCAGGTCGCTCTGGCGGCGCAGCGCCGGCACCACGGCGTACGTCATGGAGATCGGGCAGCCGTGACCGGCCTCGACCTGCCCCCAGGTGTAGGAGGTCGCCGCGCGGGCGACGTGCGCCCCCGGCCGCGGATCGGCCCAGGCCGTGCCGGCGAGGCCCTCCGCGACGGCCGTCGCCATCAGCCGGTGCCACGACGGGTGGAACTCCACCTCGTCGATGCGGTTGCCGTACCTGTCGTGCGTACGCAGCACCGGCTCGACCCGGTTGGCCTGCTCGCCCCAGCCCTGCGCCTCCGCGGTCCCTGCCAGCAGCCCGACCCGGTGCAGGTCGGGCGCATGCCACCCGGCACCTTCGCGGACCAGGCCGGCCAGCAGCGCCGGGTCGTCGGCGACGTCATGGCCCACCAGCGGCGGCACCTGGTTGGTGACCTCGTGCGACGCGGACCCGGGTGGCAGCAGCGTGGTCATGTCTCCAAGTGTGCCCGGCCCGGCCGCTCCTGAGGAGCGACCGGGCCGGTTGGTGCGAGTTACCTCGTGAGCGCTGACGCCTCGTCCTGCGACTCGTCCTGCGACTCGTCCGGCGACTCGTCCGGCGACTCGTCCGGGGCGGGCCGTCGCAGGCTGAGCACGACGCTCGCCGTCAGCACCAGGATGATCACGCCGAGGCTGGCGAGCGACGGGATCTCCGGGATGGAGCTGCTGATCGTCTTGTGGGCGGCCTGCAGCACCAGCTTCACACCGATGAACGCCAGGATGATCGCGAGGCCCTTGGACAGCAGGTGGAACTTCTCCAACATGCCGGCGAGCAGAAAGAACAGCGCCCGCAGGCCCAGGATCGCGAACGCGTTGCTGGAGTACACGATGAACGGGTCGTTGCTGACCGCCAGGACGGCCGGCACGCTGTCGACGGCGAACAGCAGGTCGGCGGCCTCGATGGCGACCACGACCGCGAGCAGCGGGGTGGCGATGCGCTTGCCGGCCTCCTTGACGAAGAAGTGCGTTCCGGCGTATTCGTCCCGGACCGGCACCACCTTGCGGAGCAGGCGTACGGCCACGCTCTTGCCGGGGTCGTAGCTGTCGTCGTCGTCCTTGAGCAGCTTGTAGGCGCTATAGAGCAGCACCGCCGCGAAGACGAACAGCACCGCGGTGAACTTCGTGACGATCGCGACGCCGGCCGCCAGGAAGATCCCGCGGAACACCAGCGCGCCGATCACACCGAAGAACAGCACCCGGTGCTGGTAGGCGCGAGGCACCTTGAAGTAGCCGAAGATCAGCGCGAAGACGAACAAGTTGTCGACCGACAGGCTCTTCTCGAGCAGCCAGGCCGTGGTGAACTCCACCCCGGCGTTGGTGCCGAGGGTGAGTCCGACGACGACGGCGAAGACCAGCGACAGCCCGACCCACAGGGCGCTCCACCAAGCGGCCTCCTTGAAGCCGATCACGTGGGCGCCGCGGTGAACCAGCAGATCGAGCGTGAGCATGACCAGGATGACGGCGGCGAACGCCGCCCAGGCCCAGAACGGGACGTCGAGCACGGGAGATCTCCTCGGAGCAGGGGGTGTCCTGTCCAGAATGCCCGGCTGACAGCGCCTTTACCGGGTCTGCCGCCGGACAGATCAGGTGTGCTGCCGCTGCCGGTCGTCGGCAATATCCGGCCAACCCAGAGCCTGGGCGCCGAGGACAGCGGCGTGCAGCGCGAAGCGCTCGGCGGGGTCGGTCGGGTCGATCCCGAGCAGCGCCTGCACCCGGGCCAGCCGGTAGGTGACGGCGCGCACCGACAGGTGCAGCCGGGCAGCGGTCTGCGTCGCGACCCCGCCGGTGGCGAAGTAGGCGTCCAGAGTCTCCAGTAGCAGCCCGGCC
Organism: Frankiales bacterium; assembly: GCA_043784245.1. Lineage (GTDB taxonomy): Bacteria > Actinomycetota > Actinomycetes > Mycobacteriales > SCTD01 > JAYVYM01. The sequence goes on along the minus strand of JAYVYM010000067.1, from coordinate 432 downwards.
CCCCCGCGGGCGCCGGCGAGCGGGCCCAGCCGGCTGCGGATCAGCTCGTCGACGGCCTCCCGGTCACGCAGGAGCACGCGGTAGACCGCCAGGCCGCCGGCGTCGACGACCGGGCCGGGCAGCCGTAGCCGGTCGGCGAGTGCCAGGGCGTCACGGGCCTGCTCGTACGACGCCCGTACGCCGTCCGGCCCGGCATGCGGGCGACCCAGCGCACCGCGCCAGCCATCGGGTCCGAGCACGCCGACGACCCGGTTGCGCACCTGCCCGAGAGCCGCGTCGTCGGGGGCCGCGAAGATGCAGACCAGGTCACCGCCCTTGACGGCGACCAGCACGCCGGCGTCGCCGTACCGGCCCTGCAGGGCACGTTCGAGCTGGCCGAGCAGGGCGGCGGCACGGTCGTCCTGGAAGTTGCCGCTGGCCACCAGTACGGCG
>JAYVYM010000066.1:0-11408 GCA_043784245.1 Frankiales bacterium | reverse complement strand
CTGAGGTCCCGCTTGAGGATCTTGCCGGTGGGCCCCTTGGGCAGCTCGTCCACGACCCAGATCCGGCGCGGGTACTTGTAGCCCGCGACCTGGTCCTTGACGAACGCCTTCAGCTCCGCGACATCGAGCTCTGCGCCGGGCTTGGCCACGACGGCCGCACCGATCTCCTCGCCGAGCGAGTCGTCGGGGATGCCGATGACGGCTGCCTCGAGCACCGCCGAGTGCTCGTACAGCACCTCCTCGATCTCGCGCGGGTAGACGTTGTAGCCACCCCGGATGATCATGTCCTTCTTGCGGTCGACGATCGAGTACAGCCCGTCGGCATCGCGTACGGCCATGTCACCGGTTGCGAACCAGCCGTCCTTCATCACCTCCTCGTTGGCGTCGGGTCGCTGCCAGTAGCCCTTCATGACGTTGTGGCCGCGGATGAAGATCTGGCCGACGTCGCCGTCGGGGACCTGTATGCCGTCGTCGTCGCCGACCTTCATCTCGACCCCCTCGATGGGGGTGCCGATCGAGCCCGGCTTGCGGGTGCCGTGCGGGTGGTTGAACGACGCGACCGGTGAGGTCTCCGACAGCCCGTAGCCTTCCAGGACCGTGCAGGCGAAGGCGTCCTCGAAGCCCTTCAGCACCTCGACCGGGATCGCGGCGCCCCCCGAGCAGCACACCCGCAGGCTGGACACGTCGTACGAGGTGCGGTCGGGGTGGTGCAGGAAGGCGTTGAACATCGTGGGGACGCCCTCGAAGACGGTGACCGAGTCGCGGGCGATCACCGCGAGCCCCTTCGCGGCGTCGAACCGCGGCAGCATCGTGAGCAGCGCGCCGGCGTAGACGCAGGCGTTCATCGCGCAGGTCTGACCGAAGGCGTGGAACAGCGGCAGCGCGCCGAGGACGACGTCGTCCGAGGTGAACTCGAACAACGTGGTCGCGGTGACCCGGGCGTTCTCGTACAGGTTGTCGTGGGTGAGCTCGGCGCCCTTGGGGGTGCCCGTCGTGCCGCTGGTGTAGAGGATGACAGCGGTGTCGACGCCCTCCCGCGAAGCGTCCTCGGTGACCGGCGCGGCGTCCGCGAGCCGCGCAGCGAACCCGTCGTCGACGACCAGACACGTCGCGCCGGTCGCGTCCGCACCGGCCTGCGCGGCGCCAGCGACGGCTTCCCAGGCCAGCACCAGCCGGGCGCCGGAATCCTCCAGGTAGAAGCGCGTCTCGCGCTCCTTGAGCAGGGTGTTCATCGGTACGACGACACCGCCGGCACGCAGCACGCCGTAGTAGACGATCGGGAACTGCGGGACGTTGGGCAGCATCACACCGACCCGGTCGCCCGGCCCGACACCGGCGGCGCGCAGCAGCCCGGCGCACCGGCCCACGGCGTCGTCCAGCTCGGCGTAGGTCAACGTGAGGTCGTCGAGGCGCACCGCAGGGCGGTGGCCGTGGGCGGCGACGGCGTCGGTGAGCAGGCGGGCGAGGTTGGCCACAGCAGTCCCTCCAGGGTTGGTTGCGACCGTCATCCCCCGCTCTGGCTCAGGTCACGCGCACTTCGGCGGCCAGGTCGTCCTCCACGAAGCGCGGCTGCGCCGCATGCCAGCCTGAGACGGCGAGCAACCCGAGGTCGGCGAAGATGAGGACGAACGGCCAGCCCCAGCCGCCGGTGGCGCCGTGCAGCACCCCGACCAGCAGCGGTCCGCAGCCCGCGACCAGGTAGCCGGCGCTCTGCGCGAACGCCGACAGCGACGCGGTCGCCGCCGCCGTCCGGGTCCGCAGCCCGATCATCACCAGCGCGAGCGGGAAGGTGCCGCCCGCGACCCCGGCGAGCAGCACCCACAGCAGGGCACCGCTGCGCGGCGCGAGCAGCATCCCGGTGTACGCGGCGGCGTAGCAGCCCACCAGGACGAGCAGGACCGGCCGCTGGTCACCGAAGCGGGCGGCGTACGCCGGAACAACCGCCGAGACGGGCACGGCAACGGCGGCAACGACCGCGATGAGCAGCCCCGCGGTCGTCGGGGAGAACCCGCCGCGCTCGCGGAAGAACAGCGCGAACCAGCCGAACGTGATGTAGGCCTGCATCGACTGCGCCCCGAAGAACAACGCCAGCGCCCACGCGGTCCCGCTGCGGTGCACGGCCGGCCGCGCGGGGTGCTGCTCGGCGGGCACCGGCCGGTCGTGCCGCGCGAGACCCAGCCAGACCGCGGCCGCCACGGCCGCCGGCAGCGCCCACACGCCGAGCCCGAGCCGCCACTCGCCGGGGCCACCGCGCAGCGCGGCCAGCGGGACCGTCAGCGCCGCCGACGCGGTGAGCCCGACCGCGAGCGCCGTCGTGTACGCGGCCGTCAGCGGGCCGATCCGGTCGGGGAAGTGCCGCTTGACCAGTACGGGGAGCAGCACGTTGCCCATCGCGCCGCCGGCCAGCGCCACGACGCTGAGCAGCAGGAACGGCACGGCCGCCGACACCAGCGAGCGGGCCAGCAGCCCGGCGGCCATCAGCAGCAGCGAGGCGCACAGCACGCGCCGCTCCGCGTACCGCCGGGCGAGCCGCGGCGTCAGCGAGCCGAGCAGCGCAAAACTCAGCACCGGCAGCGTCGTCAACAGGCCGGCCGTGCCGCCGGACAGCCCGACGCCGGTCGACACCTCGTCAAGGACCGGCCCGACGCTGGTGACCGCCGTCCGCAGGTTGACCGCCGCGAGCAGCATCGCGGCGACGAGCACCCAGCGGCCCCTCACGGGGCGGGCTGCGCCCAGCGGCTGAGCAGCTCCCGCCCGGGAGCAGGGTCGGCGACCGCGCCCGGCGTTCGGCCGAAGCGCGGTGCGGGGGCCGGGCGGACCGTGGCGCCCTCGCGCACCAACGTGCGTCGCGCCGCGAGGTGCGGGTCGTCCGGGGCCTCGGCGAGCGACAGCACCGGCGTGACACAGGCGTCGGTGCCGGCAAAGACCGCCGCCCACTCCTCGCGGGTGCGGGTCGCGAAGGCAGCGGTGAAGGCCGCCCGGGTGGCCGGCCAGTCGTCGTACTGCCCGGGCAGGCCGGTGAGGTCGAGCCCCGCCACGAGCTGCGCGTAGAACTGCGGCTCGATCGCGCCGACGGCGACCCAGCGGCCGTCGGCACAGGTGTAGGTGTCGTAGAACGGCGCGCCACCGTCGAGCAGGTTGGTGCCGCGCTGATCTCGCCAGCCGCCCGCGCTCCACATCGCCCAGGTCATGCTCATCAGCTGGCTCACGCCATCGACCATCGCGACGTCGACGACCTGGCCGCGCCCGCTGACGGCGCGCTCGACGAGCGCGGCCAGCACCCCGGTCACCAGGAACATCGAGCCGCCACCGAAGTCGGCGACCAGGTTGAGCGGGACGACCGGCTTGCCGCCCGGCTCACCGATCGCATGCAGGGCGCCGGTCAGCGACAGGTAGTTCAGGTCGTGCCCGGCGCGCTGCGACAGCGGCCCGTCCTGCCCCCAGCCGGTCATCCGGGCGTACACCAGCCGGGGGTTGCGTGCTGCGCAGGTGTCCGGCCCGAGCCCCAGGCGCTCGGCGACGCCGGGGCGCATCCCCTCGACCAGCACGTCGGCGCCGGCGACCGCCGCGAGCACCCGCTCGACCTGGGCCGGGTCCTTCAGGTCGAGGGCGACCCGCGACCGGTCGCCCGCCAGGCCGTCGTCGATCGAGCCGGCCGCCGTCCGCTCCACCCGCAGCACCTGCGCGCCGAGGTCTGCCAGCAGCCGGCAGGCCAGCGGCGCGGGGCCGAGACCGGCGAGCTCGACGACGCGTACGCCCGAGAGAGGTCCCATGCCGGCGGACGTTAGCCGGGCGGGTCAGGCGCCGGACTCAGCGCGGTTCGACGCGGAGCCAGCCGAAGCCGGACGACTCGCGCTGCTGGCCGTCCAGCACGGTCGCGACCGAGTCCGGGCCGGTGTCGACCCGCAGCAGCCGCCAGGCCCGCCGGCGCAGGCCGTCGCTGTCGTCGGACCGGAACACCGCGAGCACCAGGCAGGACGTGTCCCGGCAGCGCCGGGCGGGGTTGACACGCAACCAGTCGCGCGGCACCGCTGCGCCCTCGCAGCCGGTGGTGCCCGTCGGGGTCAGGGTCACCGGCACCCGGGACGTGAGCGCGCACGCGGTCGTCCGGCCGGCCCGCTCCACGACCAGCACGCCGCCGGACCGGTCGAGCAGCGTCACGGCCAGCTCCACCGACGGCCCCTGTGCGCGCTGCTGTCGAACCAGCGCGTAGGTCAGCTCGTGGTTGCCGTAGACCGCCTTCGGCAGCAGCAGCAGATCCGGCAGTGCGGCCCCGGGCGACGGCACCGGCGCGAGGGAAGCCAACGAGACACCCTCGACCAGGCCACTGACCGGATGCCCGAGGTAGGGCGGGTCGACGTCGAAACGCACGATGCCGTCGACCCGGCCGCGCCCGGCGGCGGCGAGCACGGCATCGGTTCGGCGGAGGTCCAGTGCCGACTGCACGACCGCGGACCCGAGCTGCGCGACCCCCACCACGGCAGCCACGACGGCCAGCCGACGCAGCTGCCGGGAGCGCGCCAGCCAGTCGCGCAGCACCGGCAGGCCGGCCAGCACGACCGGCACGACCAGCGGCACCGCGTAGATCGGGCCGAGGACCCGGGTGCCGCGGCCCCACAGCACCGAGAAGTTCCAGGGCCCCCAGAAAGCGGCGTAGCCGATGAGGTGCACGGCGACCGACACCAGCAGCACGCGGACGGCGGGGCCCGAACGGCGCCACGACAGCCCAGCGGCGGGCACCAGCAGCACGCCGAGCGCGTACCAGTGCAGCGGGTCCCAGCCGAAGTGCAGCAGCAGCCCGTGCAGTCCTTCCAGCGGCCCGAAGCCCCGCAGCGTGTCCTCCGGGATGAGCCGCCGGGCGCCGTAGCCGAGCGCGTCGTGGCGCTCGAGGAGCCCGAACGGCAGCCGCAGCGCCGACCCGGTCGCGCGCACGTCGTACGCCAGGACCGCCGCGACCGGCGGCGCCGCGCCCAGCAGCAGGGCGGGCAGCAGCCGCGCCAGGGCGCGGCGGCGCTGCCAGGCGGCCCACAGCAGCCCTGGCCCGAGCAGCAGCACCGCGTCGTACGGCCGGACGCACGCCGCGGCGACCGCGGTCAGGCCCAGCAGCCCGGCGGTCGGCGCCCCCGCGCGGGCCAGCCCGACCCGCATCAGCAGCCACCAGCCGGTGGTGACCAGGACCAGGAACAGCACGTACGACAGTTGCAGCGCCGACTCCATGATGACGACGGGCGACAGGGTGACCAGCGCGGCCGCCGCGAGCTGGTCGCGCCGCGGGAGGCCGACCTCCCGAGCCAGCCGGCAGACCACCAGCGGCACCAGGGCGGCGAGGGCCGCGAGCGTGGGCGCGACGCTGCCGGTGAGCCGCAGCCCGACCGCCTGGACCGCTGAGACCAGCGGCAGGTACTTCGAGACCAGGCCGACCGGCTCCCGGGTGAAGAACCAGGTGCGCTGCTGATCGGCCGGCAGGAACAGGTGGCCGTGCGCGATCGCCTTGGCCTGCAGCAGGTAGGCGACCTCGTCGTTGTTCAGCGAGCCGTCCGCGAACAGCCACAGGTACAGCCCCGCGGCGGCGAGCCCCGCCCCCAGGCTCAGCAGCGGGAGCGTGCGCAGCCGGGCCACCCGCCTGACGCTACCGATCGCCGGTGTCACGTCGCCCCCCCGCGGGCAGGGCTCCGGGACTGCTGCGGTGGGTCAGCCCAGCAGCTCGCGCAGGGCGTCGGGCGCACCGGCCGCGCCGGCGAGCGGCAGCCAGCGGGCACCGGCCCGGGCGGCGAGCGCCGCGGCCTCGTCACTGTCGTCAGCGGGCGACAGGACCAACAGCTCGGGCAGCGCCCGGGCGGCCGGCGTCGGGTCCTGCTCGTCGGTCGAGCGGCAGTCGGACAGCAGGACGACCACCCGCCGGGTCGCGCGGGTGCGGGCGAGCTGCCCGGCGGCGGCGTTCAGCGCAGTGGTCAGCGACGTCACGCCGTGTCCGCGCAGCGCGAGGACCGCGTCGACGACCTCGACCGGCGGCCGGGTGCTGTCCATCGGGCGCACGACGGTGACCTGGCGGGCGAACGACAGCACCGCATGGTCGCCGGGGGCCCGCAGCGCGCAGGCCGCAGCCGTCAGGGCGGCGGCCGCCAGCCGCTGGCCGCCCATCGAGCCGGACGCGTCGACGAGCAGCACGAGCGCGAGCTCCGGGCGGCCCCAGTCAACGGCGACCAGCGAGTCGGCGGTCGGCCGGCGCCGGGCCGCCCGGGCCTCCAGCAGCCCGTCGAGTGAGGCATCGACGTCCAGGTCACCGCCGAGCTCGGCGCTCTGTCGGCGGAGCCGGCCGATCCCGCCGCGGCGGGGGATGCCGGAACGGGCCCGGTCGAGCACGACGCGGGCGGCCAGCGACCGGGCCGCGGCGCGCAGCCGCTCATCGGTCGCAGCGCCCATCTCCACGAGCAGCGTCAGTGCGGCGTCCGGGTCGGCCCGCATCGCGTCGGCGAAGGCCTGCTCGTCGAGCGCCCCGACCTCGGGGGAGATCTCGGCGAAGTGCGCCCGCTGCCCGAGCTGTGCGCGGGGGGTGGTGCGCTGCTGCGGCCCTCGGGCTCGCTGCGGCGGGGCGTCCTGCCCGGTGCCCGCCGGAGGCGGGCTCACGCTCCCCCCGGCGCACCACCGTCCTCGGCGTCGTCGTCGTCATCGGTGTCGTCGGCGGCCGGCTCGCGGCCGAACACCGCCTCGTACAGCTCTCGCACCACGTCCTCGGGCGGCCGGCCGCACGACTCCTGCAGCCGGATCCGGCCGGACAGCGCCACCAGCGCGGCATCCAGACCGGTCCGCCACGAGCGGGATGACAGCCCGCGCAGCTCGCCCAGCGACACCGCCATCCGCACCATGTCGATGGCGCCGCGTACCGACGAGCCGATCCGTACGTCTGGATGGTCGCGGGTCCGGCGTACCAGGTCCACGACCTGCGCGCGCCAGGCCCCGTCGACCGCAGGCGCCCGCAGCACCGCGATCTGCGCCTCGTCCTGCGCGCTCTGGTAGCCCATCGTGATCCGGCAGACCCGGTCGTAGACGGCGGAGGAGATCCGGGCGGTGCCGACCGCATCGAACGGGTTCATCGCCGCAACCAGCCGGAAGCCGTCGCCGGCCAGCACCCGGCCCAGCCGGGGCACGTGCAGCTCGCCCTCGCTCATGACGGTCAGCAGCACGTTCAGCGTCTCCTCGGGGACGCGATTGACCTCCTCGACGTACAGCAGGGCGCCGTCGCGCAGCGCCTGGACGAGCGGCCCGTCGACGAAGACGTCCTCGCGGTAGCCGGCTTCGAGCACCTGCGCCGGGTCGAAGTGCCCGACCAGCCGGCCCGGGGTCAGCTCGGCGTTGCCCTCGACGAACACGAACGGCACCGCGCTGGCCGCCGCGACAGCCCGCAGCAGGGTCGTCTTGCCGGTGCCGGGCGGCCCCTCGAGCAGGACGTGGGCGCCGCAGTCCAGCGCCGCGACGAGCAGCTCGACCTCGCGGGACCGGCCGACGACGGACGAGGCGACGGCCGCGAGCGACGGGCGGGCCGCTGGAGCAGCGACCCGTCCGCCGGCGGAGCTGCTCAGTGCTCGTGGACCAGGACGCCACGCACGTTCTTGCCGGACAGCAGGTCGTCATAGCCCTGGTTGACCTGGTCGAGCGTGTAGGTGTTGGTGATGATCTCGTCGAGCTTGATGTCGCCGCTCTGGTAGAGCCCGAGGATCTTCGGGATGTCGGTGGTCGGGTTGCAGTCGCCGAACAGGCTGCCCTTGAGGGTCTTCTTGTACAGCGTCATGATCGTGCCCGGCAGCTTGATGTTGGTCTCGCTCAGCTTGTTGAGGCCGGTGAGGACGATGGTGCCGCCCTTGCCGGTCGCGTTGAACGAGTCCGTGATGTTCTCCTCGGTGACCAGGCCGGTCGTGATGATCGTCTTGTCGGCGCCGTTGCCGTTGGTCATCGACTGAGCGAGCGCGATCGCCTCCCCGGCGCTCGCGACGGCGTGCGTCGCCCCGAGCTCCATCGCCTTCTCGCGCTTGTTCTCCAGCGGGTCGACCGCGATCAGGTTCTTCGCGCCGGCGAACCGCGCGCCCTGCACCGCGTTGATGCCGATCCCGCCGACGCCCACCACGATGACGGTCTCGCCGGGCCGCACGTTCGCGGCGTTCACGGCCGAGCCCCAGCCGGTGGGCACCCCGCAGCCGACCAGCACCGCCTTGTCCAGCGGCAGGTCGTCATCGACCTTGACGACCGAGCCCTGGTGGATCGTGGCGTACTGGCTGAAGGTGCCGAGCATGCACATCGCGCCGTAGTTCTTCTCCGGCCCCGGCCCGGTGAACGGGAAGCGGCCGCCCGGCAGATATCCCTCCAGGATGGTGGCGCCCATGTCGCAGATCGCCTGCTGACCCGTCGAGCACCACCGGCAGATGCCACAGCTCGGGATGAACGAGCAGACGACGTGGTCGCCGACCTTGACACGCGTGACGCCCGGCCCGACCTCCTCGATGATCCCGGCGCCCTCGTGGCCGAGCACCATCGGCAGCCGGGCCTCGAGATCACCGTGCGAGATGTGCACGTCGGAGTGGCACAGCCCAGCGTGGGTGTAGCGGATCAGCACCTCGCCCTCACGCGGGCCGTCGAGGTCGAGCTCGACGAGCTCGATGGGCTTGCCGGTCTCGTACACCACCGCTGCCTTGGTCTTCACAGAGACTCCGTCTCGTCGCGAGGGGGCGCCCCCCTGTGCCCCCGGTCTTACCACCGCGAGCCTGTGCTGTTCCACACAGGCCCCGGCTAGGTTCCTGTCCGTGCCCCGGGCCTGTTCGTGACGGTTCCGGACCGGCGGCCGGGCCGGCCGGCCCGCTACTCCCTGGACGAGCTGCTCGAGGTCGTGGTCGGAGAGTTCAACGCGCGCGGCTACGACGCCACCAGCATGGCCGACCTCGCCAGGGCGACCGGGCTGACGAAGTCCTCCATCTACCACCACGTCGCGGGCAAGGAGGAGCTGCTCCGGCTGGCCGTCGCCCGCGCCGTCGACGCGCTGTTCGCGGTGCTCGCGGAGCCCGGCGCGACGACCGGCCCGGCCGTCGGGCGGCTCGAGCACGTCGTACGGCGCAGCGTCGAGGTGCTGGCCGACCGGCTGCCGGATGTCACCCTGCTGCTGCGGGTGCGCGGCAACACCGGCGCGGAGCGGTGGGCGCTCGAGCGGCGCCGCGAGTTCGACAAGCGGCTGTCGGCCCTGGTGCAGGCCGCGATCGACGAGGGCGACGTACGCGCCGACGTCGACCCCCGGCTGGTCACCCGGCTGCTGTTCGGGACCGTCAACAGCGTCGTGGAGTGGTACCGGCGCGATGGGGCACACAGCGCCCAGGAGATCGCCGACGCGGTGGTGGCGACCGCGTTCGGCGGGTTGACCCGGCGCGGTTGAGGGCCGACCCCTGGGTCGCGCCGCACGCCGGTTCGACGCAAGATGACGGTATGAAGGTACTGGTGGCCGGGGCGTCCGGCTTCGTCGGGCGACGGTTGTGTCCTGCCCTTGTCAAGGCCGGTCATGAGGTGCGGGCGATGACCCGTCAACCGGAGCGCTATCGGGGCGCCGGCCAAGCCGTCGGCGCAGACGTCCACGATCGCGCGTCCCTGAAGGCAGCGCTCGAGGGGTGCGAGGCGGCGTACTACCTCGTCCACAGCCTGGACGACCCGGACTTCATGGCGCGCGACGCCGCTGCGGCGCGCACCTTCGCCGAGGTCGCGGGGTCGGTCGGGCTGTCGCGGATCGTCTACCTGGGCGGGCTCGGTGACGACGCCGACGACCTGTCTGCCCACCTGCGCAGCCGGCGTGACGTCGAGCAGCTGCTGGGCACCGGCGGCGTGCCCGTGACGACCCTTCGGGCGGGCATCATCGTCGGCCACGGCGGCATCTCCTGGGAGATGACCCGCCAGCTCGTCGAGCACCTGCCGGCCATGATCACGCCGCGCTGGGTACGCACCAGGACCCAGCCGATCGGCATCGCCGATGTCGTGCGGTACCTCGTCGGGGTGCTCGAGGCACCGGTCGACGGCTCGCGGGCCTACGACATCGGCGGCACGGAGGTACTGGAGTACGTCGACATGATGCGCCGGGTCGCGAGGATCGAGGGCCGGACGATGATCGTCGTCCCGGTGCCGCTGCTGACCCCCCGGTTGTCCTCGCGCTGGCTGTCGCTGGTGACCAACGTCGACGTGCAGACCGGCCGCTCGCTGATCGACTCCATGAGCAACGAGGTGGTCGTCCGAGACGACAGCATCCGCGAGCTGGTGCCGTTCGAGCCGATGGACTACGACGAGGCGGTGCTGCAGGCGCTCGGCGAGCGCGCCAAGGCGGGTCGCGCGTGAGGCTGCCCGACCGTCGGGCTGTGGTGAAGGCGTTGCCGGCCTGGCTCGTGGACAAGGTGCCGCGCGACCATCGCGAGCCCGACGAGGCATTCCTGCGCCGCCGCAAGGTCGTCTCCGGGGTGTCCCTGGCGGGCGCCAGCCTGCTCGGCATCTCGCTGTCGACCCGGCCGGACTCCTGGGAGTTCTACGCGCTCACGCTCGGCGTCGCCGGCACCTGGGTGGCCGGCGGGTTCGCCTCGGGCCCCCTGCACCTCGGGTGGATGCAGGCCCGCAACGACACGCTCCGCCGGCCGGTGCTGACGCCAGTGCTGACCGGTGTCGCAGCCTTCGGCGTCTTCTACGGCCTCGCCTACGTCGTCCGCACCATCCCGGTGCTGGAGCAGGCGATCTCCAGCGTGCTGTCGTATGCCAACCAGGGCAGCAACGGCCTGGTGCTGCTGACGACGCTGGCGAACGCCGCCGCCGAGGAGGTCTTCTTCCGGGGGGCGCTGTACGCGGCGATCGGCGAGGGCCACCCGGTCGTCCTGTCCACAGCGGTGTACACGCTGGCAACTGTCACGACGCGCAACCCGGCGCTGGTACTGGCAGCCGGTGCGATGGGCGCGCTGCTCGGCGCCCAGCGGCGGGCGTCCGGTGGCATCCAGGCGCCGGTGCTGACCCATCTCACCTGGTCGACGCTGATGCTGCGGTACTTGCCGCCACTGTTCCGGGACCGTCACGCAGCGCTGACCGGCTGAGAGCCCGCGGGCCGGCTGGGTCTCAGCGGGCGGATGGCAGCTCTGGGAAGTCCTCGTCGCGCCACTGGACGCCGTGCTGCGCGTTCTGCTCGGCCTGCCGCAGCTCGACCCGCCGGATCTTCCCGCTGATGGTCTTGGGCAGTTCGGTGACGAACTCCAGCCGGCGCACCCGCAGGTACGGCGCCAGCGCGGTGCGGGTGTGCTCGAACAACGCCAGGGCGGTGGCGCGGTCCGGCGCCCAGCCTTCCGCCAGCGTGACGTACGCCTTGGGCAGCGCCTGGCGTACCGGATCAGGGACGGGCACCACCGCGG
>JAYVYM010000065.1:0-3630 GCA_043784245.1 Frankiales bacterium | reverse complement strand
ACCCGGTCGAGCTGCGGATCCGCAACGACACGCAGCACGACCCGGAGACCGGCGCGCCGTTCAGCAGCCGGCACCTGGTGCAGTGCCTGCGCCGCGGGGCCGAGCGCTTCGGCTGGGACAGCCGCGACCCCCGTCCGGCCGTCCGGCGCGACGGCCGCTGGCTGGTCGGCACCGGCGTGGCCTGCGCGACCTACCCGGTCTACCAGGCGCCCAGCAGCGCCCGGGCCCGCCGTTGCCACGACGGCACCTTTGAGATCGGCATCAACGCCACCGATATCGGCACCGGTGCCCGGACGGTGCTGTGGCAGATCGCCGCGGACGCGCTCGGCGTCGACCCCGCGCGGGTCCGCGTCGACATCGCCGACAGCGACCTGCCAGCTGCCTCCGGCGCCGGTGGTTCATCGGGCACGTCGTCATGGGGCAGCGCAGTACACAAGGCCTGCCGGACGCTGTGCGACGGCACAGCAGCCGAGGTGGTCGTCGACACCGCGGACGACATCGCCGCGCAGTCCGAGGTGTCCCGGCACGCCTTCGGGGCGCAGTTCGCCGAGGCCCGCGTCGACCTGGACTCCGGTGAGGTCCGGGTGCCGCGGATGCTGGGGGTGTTCGCCGTCGGGCGGATCATCAACCCGCGCACCGCCCGCTCCCAGCTGCTCGGCGGGATGGTCATGGGCCTGTCGATGGCGCTGCACGAGTCGGGCACCCTCGACATCGGCTACGGCGACTATGCCAACTCCAACCTGAGCGACTACCACGTCGCGACGCACGCCGACGTCGTCGACGTCCAGGCCGAGTGGGTCGAGGAGCATGACGACCAGCTCAACGCCATCGGCACGAAGGGGATCGGCGAGATCGGGATCGTCGGCTCGCCCGCGGCGGTGCTCAATGCGGTCTGGCATGCCACCGGGGTGCGTGTCCGTGAGCTGCCGATCACGCCCGACCGGCTGCTCGGCGGCCTGCCCGAGCGCCAGGACGTCCTCTAGTCGGCGCCGCGATGTGCCGATACCAGCCGCATGGCGCGACGGCAGCGGGCAGCGGTCGGTTTCGTCGTGCTCCTGGTCGCGGTGTTCCTGCTGCTGGTGCGCGGCCAGCCCGGCGGTCCGACGATCGCCCGCGCCGTCGACGACGTCGGCCAACTGCTCGCCGCCCTGCTGGCCTCGGTCGCCTGCACCTGGCGCTGGCGGCGCTCCCCCGGCCGACCGGGCCGGCCGTGGCTGCTGCTGTCGCTCGGCACCGGGGCCTGGTGCGCCGGCGAGGCGGTCTGGTCCTGGTCGGAGGTGGTCGCCGGGCAGCAGACGCCGTTCCCGTCTCTGGCGGACGCCGGCTACCTGCTGTTCCCGGTACTCGCCGCCATCGGCCTGCTGCTCTGGCCCTCGGCCGGCCTGACCCGGGGAGCCCGTGGCCGCGCACTGCTCGATGGCGTGCTTGTCGCCGGCGCGCTGTTCATCCTCTCGTGGGTGACCGCCCTCGGCACCGCCATCGGCGCCGACAGCGCCAGCGGCTTCGCGCGCGCCGTGTCACTCGCCTACCCGGTGACCGACCTCGTGCTGCTCACCCTGACCGTCGTCATCGTTGCGAACGCCCGCCGCGAGTCCGGCTCCGGGTTGCCGCTGCTCGCGGTCGGACTGGTCAGCCTGTGCGTCGCGGACAGCGGTTTCGCGTACCTGTCAGCCACCGAGGCGTACGCCACCGGCGCTCTCGTCGACGCCGGCTGGTTCGGCGGGTTCCTGTTGATCGCAGCGGCGGCCGTGGCTCCTGCCGTCCCGCAGGCCAAGTCCGAGGTCACCTCTAAAGAGCAACCGCTGACGTCGACGCCGGCGACTCTGCTGCCGTACGTCCCCGCCGGCATCGGGCTGGCCGTCACCGTCATCAACGAGCTGCGCGGCACCTCCGATCGGTTGACGTTCGCCGCCTTCGCGGTCGTGGTCGGTGCGTTGCTGGTCCGCCAGCTGCTCGCCGCCCTGGACAACCGCGCGCTGCTCCGGCGGCTGGTCGAGGCCCAGCAGGAGCTGCAGTACCAGGCCTTCCACGACCCGCTGACCGGCCTGGCCAACCGGGCGCTGTTCGCGGACCGGCTGCGCCACGGACTCGAGCTGCACCGGCGCGACCGGCGCCCGCTCGGGCTGCTCTACTGCGACCTGGACGGCTTCAAGGCAGTCAACGACACCCTCGGGCATGACGCCGGCGACGAGGTCATCCGGGCGGCCGCCGAGCGACTGCGCGCCCTCACCCGGCCCGGTGACACCGTCGCGCGGATGGGCGGTGACGAATTCGCGGTGCTGCTCGAGGACGGCGGTGATGCGAGCGCCGTCGCCGGGCGCATCCTGGCCGGCTTTGCCCAACCCACCGCTGTCGGGAGGCACAGCGTTGCCGTAGGCGTCAGCGTCGGTATCGCGGCGCTGCCACCGGACTCACCGGCCGTCGACGCCGCGACGCTGCTGCGGCGCGCCGACGCCGCGATGTACACGGCCAAGCGGGCCGGCCGCGGGACCGCCGTCGAGTGGGAGCAGCCCACGCTCGTCGTACCCGCACAGGTAATGACCGCCTGAGCTACCTACTTATTGGACGGCGTCGAGCAGGTAGCGGTGATGGCCGAAGTCCTCGCGCCAGGGCAGCGACAGCCGTTGCATCACGTTCTCGTCATAGCGACGGCCGCTGCGAAGCACGAAGTCGCGCAGAGCGGTGTTGACATCGGGCTTGCTGAACTCCACCCGTCGCAGCCGCATCGTGCGCCCGTCACCGGTCCGCAGCTTCAGCACGCCGCCGCGCTGGCTGTCGGTCAGCGCACCGGCCGCGACGCTCTCCGCGAGCGCCACGCGGTACGGCCCGAACTTGCGCACCGCGACGAACGACGGGCCAACCACCACCCGGCGTGAAATCATCGCGTACGACGTGGCGAGCACCAGCAGGACAGCGATCGGGAAGTTCCAGACGGAGTAGCCGGTCAGCAGCGCCACCGGCACGTACGCGACCGCGCCGATGAACACACTCGAGACACCTTCGCTGACTGGCACTCCCGCTGACGCCGACCGGGGCCAGGGCAGCGAGCGCGTGCGCCATACGGTCAGCGAGGGCTCGGCTTGCCCGGTGTCCTCGGTCGGGACCGCTCGCGAGCCGCGGGCGGCCTCTCGAACGGCGCGCTCCCTGGCCCGCCGTTCACGCTCGTTCTGGGTCAGCAACGCCATATGAGCTCCTCGTACGAACCGGGCCTGGCTGACCACAGTGGCCCTGTACCGGCTGCTCCGCACCTCGAACAGCCGAAATGCAGCCGGGAGCCGGGTTGGCAGCGGGCAGGATGCCGCCGTGAGCCCTGGTCGACGCACTGCGGGACCCGCCGATCGGGTCTGGTTACTCGCCGGCGGGGAAGTCCGCGCCGCGGGCAACCTCGTCCCACTGCGCCCACTGCGCGAGACGCTCGGCGTAGACCTTCGGGGCGGTGTCGGCGGCGAGGGCCCCGAGCAGCAGCCGGCGCGGCGGGGTCGGGCTGTCGAGCACCTGCAGCAGCGCCCGACCGGCGCGCCGCGGGTCGCCGGCCTGGGTGCGGGCGGCCGCCCCCGACATCGCCTCACGGCGGCCGGCGAGCACCTCGTCGTACGCCGCCAGCGGGGCGGCCCGGACCATGCTGTCGCC
>JAYVYM010000064.1:0-21678 GCA_043784245.1 Frankiales bacterium | reverse complement strand
CCCCAACGGCTTTGCGGCCATCGGCGCCCGCCCCGAAACAGTTCAGGCGCTCGCCGCCGTCGGCATCACCCAGCCGTTCGCCATCCAGACGATGACGCTGCCGATCGCGCTGGCCGGACAGGACCTGATCGGCCAGGCCCGCACCGGCACCGGCAAGACGCTGGGCTTCGGCGTACCGCTGCTGCAGAACATCAAGAACAAGGCCGAGGGCAGCAACGGCGTGCCGCAGGCGCTCGTCGTCGTGCCGACCCGCGAGCTGTGCGTGCAGGTCGCCAGCGACCTGGAGATCGCCGGCAAGACCCGCGGTATCCGGGTGCAGACGATCTACGGCGGCCGGGCCTTCGAGCCGCAGGTCGAGTCGCTCAAGCGGGGCGTGGAGATCGTGGTCGGTACCCCCGGCCGGCTGCTCGACCTGGCCCGGCAGGGCCACCTGAACCTCGGCCAGGTCGAGTGCCTGGTGCTGGATGAGGCCGACGAGATGCTCGACCTGGGTTTCCTGCCCGACGTCGAGCGGATTCTGGAGCAGACCCCGAGCGAGCGCCAAACCATGCTCTTCTCGGCGACGATGCCCGGTCCGGTCGTGACGATGGCTCGCCGGTTCATGCGCCAGCCGACGCACATCCGTGCAGAGGAGGCGAACGAGAACCGCACCGTCCCCGAGACGCAGATCTTCGTCTACCGCGCGCACGCCATGGACAAGGGCGAGGTGCTCGCGCGCATTCTGCAGTCCCAGGGCCGCGGGCTGACGATGGTGTTCTGCCGTACCAAGCGGACCTGCGACAAGGTTGCCGCCGACATGGTCGACCGGGGCTTCGCGGCCGCGGCGGTGCACGGCGACCTCGGGCAGGGCGCCAGGGAGCAGGCCCTGCGAGCCTTCCGGGCGGGCAAGATCGATGTCCTGATGGCGACCGACGTCGCGGCCCGCGGCATCGACGTACAGGACGTCACGCACGTCATCAACTACCAGTGCCCCGACGACGAGCGCACCTTCCTGCACCGGATCGGGCGTACCGGTCGGGCCGGCGCCAAGGGCGTCGCCGTGACGTTCGTCGACTGGGACGACATCCCCAAGTGGGGGCTGATCAACAAGGCGCTGGACCTGTCGTTCGCCGAGGTGCCGGAGACCTACAGCTCCAGCTCTCACCTGTACGCCGACCTGCACATCCCGGCCGGGACGACCGGCAAGCTGCCGCGGTCCAGCCGGGTCCGCCAGGGCCTTTCCGCCGAGACGCTCGAGGACGTCGGTGAGACCGGTCGGCGCACCAAGGCCCCCGCGCGCGGCCGTGAGCCCGCGCGGGACGGCGGTCGTGACAGTCGCCCGGCTGCCACCCAGGACGAGGGCCCCCAGCTCCCGAAGCGCACTGGCGGCCCGCGCCGGCGTACCCGCGGGGCCGTCGCAGCAGCCGGTGACGCCGAGGCGCCGAGCGCCGGCCCGGCCGCCGATGCCGGCGTGGACGGGAATCGACGTCGCCGACGCGGGGGCCGTGGTCGCGGCAAGGGCAGCGAGGGCGCCGGCGCCGCGCCGGCGACCGATGCCGCGACGGGGTCCGCAGGCGACTAGATCGGTGCTCCTACTCCTGCTCGCCGACACACACGTGCCGGTCCGGGCGCGCGACCTGCCCGCCGAGGTCTGGGCGCAGGTGGACCGCGCCGACGTGGTGGTGCACGCCGGTGACTGGGTCGATGTGGCGCTGCTGGATACGTTGCAGGCCCGGGCCAGCGCTGCTTACCCCGGCGTCGACCTGCTGGTGTTCGGCCCCAGCCACATCCCGTGGGACACCGTCGCGCCCGGCGGGCTCCGACTGCGGAACCCCGGCTCACCCACCGACCGGCGCCGCCAGCCGGCCTGCAGCTACCTGACCGCGCAGGTCCGTGACGGCGCGCTGGCCGATGTCGAGCTGCACCCGCTCGCGGGCGCCCGATGAGCTGGGTGAGCACCTCACTGCCAGCCGGGGCGCGGCGGACGGCGTACGACGTGCCCGGCGGAGCCCTGGCCGGTATGCAGGTCGACGGCGACCGCGGGCCGGTCCTGCTGGTGCCCGGGTTCAGCGGCAGCAAGGAGGACTTCGGGCCGCTGCTCCCGCTGCTCGGCGCGGCGGGCTGGCGGGCCGTGGCGCTGGACCTGCGCGGGCAGAACGAGTCGACCGGCCCGGACGACCCGGCGGCCTACACGGTTGACGCGCTCGCCGCCGAGGTCGCCGCGGTGGTGGAGCTGCTCGGGCCGCCCGTACACCTGGTCGGCCACAGCTTCGGCGGCCTGGTGGCGCGACGGGCCGCACTTGAGCGGCCAGCCGCTGTCGCGAGCTTGACGCTGATGTCCTCCGGTCCACAGGCACTCACCGGCCCACGGGTCGACATCCTGGACCTGCTGCCCGAGGTGCTTGCTGCCGGCGGGATGGGCGCGGTCGCCGACGCGTCAGAGGCCCTGTCGGCCGAAGACCCGGCCGGGCAGGACGTTCCGGAGGAGGTCCGGCGCTTCCTGCGGGAGCGCTGGCTCCGGTCTTCCGGCCCCGGCCTGGTCGGGATGGCCGACGCTCTGCGCTCCGAGCCGGACCGGGTGGAAGCCCTGCGGGGCACCGGACTGCCGCTGCTGGTCCTGCACGGCATCAACGACGACGCCTGGGAGCCGGCCGTGCAGGCAGAGATGGCGCTACGCCTCGGTGCGGCTTACCGGGTGGTGCGGGGCCGGCACTCCCCCGCCGTCGAGGACCCGGAGGGCACCGCGGCCGCGTTGCTGAACTTCTGGGCCTGAGCTGCTCAGGCCACGGCTCCATCGGACTGCTGGGCGACCTCGAACGCCCAGATCGTGCTGCCGGTCGCCGCGGGTCGTTGCCCCTCGGGTCGCCCGCTGGCCTGCGCGTGGCTCTGCCCGAACGACTGCGACTCGCGCCACGCGGCGAAGTCGGCCTCGCTGCGCCACCGGGTGTAGACGAGATAGTCCTCGGTGCCCTCGATCGGCCGGAGCAACTCGAAGTGCTCGAAGCCGGGCGCCGAGTCGACCGACCCCTGGCGCGCGGCGAAGCGCTCCTCGAGTGTGCCGCCGGCGCCGGCCGACACAGTCAGAACGTTGATGGCGACGTACGCGGCCACGGGGCCCTCCTCGATGCGGGTGCTCTCCTGACCCTGCCACGTCACGGGTCCAGGTGCCGCCCGCGAGGTGGTCGTCCGGACCTGACCCCGGCGTCTCCCGAGGTGTGAGTCGTGCCGACCGGTGGCAGGCTCGGGGCGATGAGCGCGCAGACCGAGCAGGACGCCGACCCCGGGCTGTATGGCCCCGACAGCGTGACCTGGCGTGTGCACGCCGACCCCTCGATGGCGCTGGCCGGGCTGCGCGCGCTGCTGCTGCAGGCCGTGCACCCGGTGGCGATGCACGGCGTGTTCGCCAACAGCAACTTCCGGGGCGACCCGTGGGGCCGGCTGCTGCGTACTGCGGAGTACGTCGCGGTCACCGCGTACGGCACGACCCGGGAGGCGCAGCGCGCCGGCGCCCGGGTGCGCGGGATCCACCGCAAGCTGTCCGGCATCGAACCGATCAGCGGTACGGCGTACCGCGTCGACGACCCGAAGCTGCTGCTGTGGGTGCACTGCTGCGAGGTGGAGTCGTTCCTGAGCACCGCGGTGCGGTGCGGTCTGCGGCTGAGCGCGGCCGAGCAGGACGGCTACTACGCGGAGCAGACCCGGGGCGCGGCGCTGCTCGGCCTGGACCCCTCAGCAGTGCCCGGGTCGGTGCCCGAGATGGCCGACTACTTCGCCGGGATGCGGCCCCAGCTGCGGGTCGGCGCCGACGCGCGGGGCGCCGCGCAGTTCATCCTCTGGCCACCGATGCCCGCCCTGGTGCAGCTCGGCACCCCGGCCCGACCGGCCTGGATCGCCCTGGCCGCCGCCTCGTTCGCAATGCTGCCGCGGTGGGCCCGCCGGCTGTACCGGCTGCCGGGCGTGCCCACGACCGACCTGGCGGCGACGGCAGCGGGCTTGGCCCTGCGCAGCGGGCTGCTGGTCGTGCCGGCCGGGCTCCGGAACGGGCCGCACCTGAAGGCCGCCCGGGAGCGGGTCGGCCTGCGCTAGCCGTCCGCTCACCAGCTGCCACCGCCGCCATCTCCACCGCCGCCCCCGCCGCCCCAGTCGCCGCCACCGCCACCGCCCCAGTCGCCGCCGCCACCCCAGTCACTCCCGCCACCACCGCCAGCATCGCGGGCGCTGTCGACGCCCTCCTCGTACCCGCGCTCATAGCCGCCGCCGCCGAAGCCGCCGCCGAAGCCGCCGGAAAGCACGCTGCCCAGCAGCATGGTTTCCCAGAACGGCACGCCGTACCAGCCGCCGGGGACCATCCGGCCACCGAGGTTGCCGCCACCGAAATAGTGCTGTCGGCCAGGGGAGTACGTGGGGCTGCCGTCGTACTCCTGGTCGCCGACCTGCACCCGCTGCTCCGCCAGCAGCTGCGGGCCGCCGCTGCCGGGGGGCGGCGGGATCTCCGGGCCAGGGTCGACGCCGAGGCGGGTACGGACCAGCCGGGCCGCGGTCAGCCCCTCGACGACGGTACGACGGGCCGCCTCGAACTCGCCGGGGGTGTCGGACCGAGCGAGCAGCGCCCCGGTTGCGGTGTAGCGCTCGGAGGCGTCGGCCAGCGCCTGCCGCGTCACGGGGTCCTCGCCCGGTGAGAGGTTCGAGACGTCGGCGCCGAGCCGGTTGTACAGCGACTCGACGTCGGCCCGCGCGCCCTCGTTCGCCCGCTGCCGGCTCCGGCGGGACCGGGCGTACAGCAGTCCGCCGCCGCCGAGCCCCAACACCGCCAGAACAGCGACGACCGCGCCACCGCCACCGCCACCGCCACCGCCACTTCCGCCGCCGCCGCCGCCGCTGCTCCCGCCACTACCCGCGCCTGAGGAGCCGCTCGCGGCTGAGCTCGCAGCCTGCTGGATGCTCTTGACGAGAGCGTCGGTGGTGTCGCCACCGGCGTTGGCGGCGGCGATCCGGCCGGCCGCGCCGCTGCTGAGGCCGCTGCTGCCGCCGGCGCCACCGGCCAGCGTCGTTCCCGAGACGGTGAACAGGATCGCGTCCGCGCCGAGCTGCCGGCCGATCGCCACCGTCAGCTGCGACGGCCCGCCATTGGCGGAGGCAGCGGCCGCGGGCAGCACCGCGATGTAGATCGGCCGGTGGGCACTGCTGATCTCGCTGCGCAGCCGGCCCTCGTCGACGCGCGAGGTCGCCTGCGGGTCGACGTACACCGGATTGGAGAGCAGGGCCCGCGCGACGTCGCCGGTGTTGGCCGCCGAGGCTGTGCTCGGCATCAGGAGCAGCCCGGCGAGAGCCAGCAGGAAGGTCGCCGCGATCGAGCGGGTGCGCGTCATAGCGGCAGTGTCCCCCCTGGCGCCCCGCTCAGGACGCCCGGACGAACCCGATGACCGCGTCGGCGACGAGCTGGACCGCGATGGCCGACAGCAGCAGGCCCGAGATACGGGTCAGCAGTAGGATGCCGGCCTCCTTGAGGACCCTGGTGATCCCGACGCTGAAGCGCAGCGCCAGGTAGACCGCCAGGTGGATGGCGAGGATGCCGGCGCCGATCGCGGTGTAGTCGCCGAGGTGCTGGGCCTGCTGGACGAACACGATGGTGGCCACGATGGCGCCGGGGCCGGCCAGCAGCGGGGTGCCCAGCGGAACGAGCGCGACGTTGACGTCCTTGACCTCGCTGGGGTCCTCGCCGTTGTCGGTCAGCAGCTCCAACGCGACGATCAGCAGCAGCAGGCCTCCGGCGCCCTGCAGGGCGGGTACGCCGATGTGCAGGTAGCCCAGGATCTGCTGCCCCAGCACCGCGAACAGCGAGATGACGAACAGCGAGACGAGCACCGCCTGCCCGGCCAGCCGTCTCCGGGTTCTTGGCGTACGTCCGCCGGTCAGCCCGAGGAACAGCGGGATCGACCCGAGCGGGTCCATGATCACCACCAGGGTCACGAAGACCTCGCCGAAGGTCTTGGCGACGAAGACGCTCTGCAAGGTCATGCCGTCAGGACCGGTGCGCCGCTTGCCCGGTCGACGAGCTGTTCGTAGGCCGCCTCGTCGGTGGTGCACTCGCCGAGTGCCACCGCCTTGTTGCCGCCGTGGAAGTCGCTGCTGCCCGTGACGAGCAGCCCCAGCTCGCCGGCCAGCCCGCGCAGGTGCGCGCGGGTCCGGTCGTCGTGGTCGACGTGCTCGACCTCGAGGCCGGCCAGGCCGATCGCTGCGAGGTCGGCGTACACCTCGTCGGGGACCGTGCGACCGCGGGCTGCCGCGCCGGGGTGCGCGAAGACGCTGACCCCGCCGGCCGCCGCGACCATCCGTACGGCGTCCGCGACGTCCAGCTCGAGCTTGCCCGCCCAGTGCCGGCCGCCGGTGCCGATCCACTCCGGCGTGAAGGCGTCCGTGACGGTCGGGACGAGCCCCCGCTCGACGAGCGCCTGCGCGATGTGCGGGCGCCCCACCGTGCCGGCGGCGAGGTGGGCCACCTGCTCCCAGGTGACCCCCGTGCCGGCCAGCGAGGCAACGATCCGCTCGGCCCGGCTGCGGCGGCTCTCGCGCAGCGCGCGCCGGGCGCCGGCAAACACCGGCTCGTCCCGGTCGAACAGATACGCCAGCAGGTGCAGGCTGATCCCGTCGCTGACGCAGCTGATCTCGGCGCCGGGCACCAGCGTGAGCCCGGCCGGCAACGCAGCCGACGCAGCGTCGACCCCCGCGGTGGTGTCGTGGTCGGTCAGCGAGACGACGTCGAGCCCCGCCTCCCGGGCCTGCTCGACGAGCTGCCCGGGCAGCGTCGTGCCGTCGGACGCGGTCGAGTGCGTGTGCAGGTCGATCCGGCGGGCGGACAGGTCGATGCTCCTACGGACGGGGGTGGGCTTCAGGGTAGGGGCGCGCGAGCGTCCGGTCGGTGTGCGATCCCGGCACCCCACCGGCGGGCGGCTCGTCGGCCGTCGCCTGGCCAGGCGCGCAGTGCCAGACCCGGCCCGCACGTCCCGCTGCGGGCGTCGCCGGCCTCAGCCGGCCAGGCCACGCAGGAAGGCCGCGGCCAGTGGCGCGGCGACGGCCGCGCCGAAGCCACCGTCCTCGACGAGCACCGCGAACGCCACGTCACCCTGGTAGCCGGTGAACCACGAGTGGGTACGCGGCGGGACCTGCGACCCGAACTCAGCGGTGCCGGTCTTGCCGCCGACCGGACCGCCGGGCACCCTGGCCAGCGCCGTACCGGTCCCCGACGTCACCACCAGCCGGGTCAGCTCCTGCAGGACGGCGGCCTGTGGCAGCGTCGGCCCGGGCGCCGCCGCCGGGGTCGCGGCGAGCAGCCGGGGCCGGCGCAGCTGCCCGCTCGCGACGGTGGCCGCGCTGACCGCGACCGCCAGTGGGCTGGCCAGCACCTTGCCCTGGCCGATCATGTCGGCGGCGTGCTCCACCGGCTCCTGCGACGCCGGGACGTCGCCCCCGGTCGCTCCGACCCCCAAGTCGTAGGCCGAGTAGCCGACGTCGGCGGCGGCCTGCTGCAGCTGCGCGCCGCTGACCCGGCCGGCCATGCCGATGAAGGCGGTGTTGCAGGACTTCGCGAAGTCGGTACGGAACGGCGCATCGCCGAGCTGCTCGTCCTCGGCGTTCTTGAACTGCCGGCCCGACACCGTGACTGTCGCCGGGCAGGCGACCGTCTCGCCCGTCGTTAACCCCTGTCGCAGCAGCGCCAGCGTCGACGCGATCTTGAAGGTGGAGCCCGGCGGGTATCGGCCGGTGAGCGCGCGGTCGGCGCCCGGCCCGTCCGGGCCCGCGTTGGCAACGGCGAGCACGTCACCGGTACTGGGCTGCAGGACGACCAGCGCCGCAGTCTTACCGGCAGGCGCGCCCGCAATCGCGGCGTCGGCGACCTGCTGCACCCGGGTGTCCAGGGTGAGCTGCAGTGGCGTACCCGGCGCCGGCGCCGTCGTCTGCAGCGCCTGCGCCGCGGCGCCCTGCGCGTCGACCGACTCGACGACCAGCCCGGGTGTCCCGCCGAGCTGGGCGTCGAACTGGCGCTGCAGGCCGGACAGCCCGACGCTCTGCTCGGCCCGCACCCGACCGCCGCTCGCCGCGACGAGCTCAGCGGTGGCCGGCCCGACGCTGCCGAGCAGCGCGCGGGCGAACGCGGTCGTGGGCGCCAGCTGCCGGACGCCCTCCCGCAGCACGACGCCGGGGATCGGTAGCAGCCGGTCGCGTAGGGGGTCGTACGCATCTCGGCGCAGCGTCACGACGTCGACGAACGCGTCGGGCGGCGCCGCCTTCGCGCGGGCCAGCAGCCCGGCGGCGTCCACGGTCGTCAGGGCGGCGACCTGCCGCACGGTCACGGCGAGGTCGGTCGCCCTCGACGGCTGCAGCCCGACGGTGACGACGGCGCGGTCGGTCACGATCGCGCCACCGGCGCGGTCGGTGATCGGTGCCCTCGGTGCCTGTTGGACCCGGGACCGGAGCACCCGGCCCGGCCCGAGCGACGGGTGCACGACAGCGGGCACCAGGACCGGCCGCCACACGTCGCCGGCCCGGCGCAGGGTCAGCCTGGTGGCGTACTGCCACGGGGCACCGAGCTCCCACCGCACGTCGAGGTCGGCGCTCGCGCTGTCGCCCTGCCGCGTCACGGCCCCTACCGAGACCTGCGCCGGCCGGTCGTCGGGGCCGGGGGTCAGGCCGGCGGTGAGGGCGGCCACCTGCGCGGCCGGGTCGGCACCGCTGGCGGCGTCCCAGCCCAACGAGGCCAGCGTGCCGCCGGTCCAGGCGGCGGCGAACGCCTGCGCCGCGCGGGTGTCGCCGTCGTCCGCGCCCCCGATCAGCCGGGGCAGCTGCCACGCGGCGAGGGCTGCGACGACGGCAACAGCGACGACGCCCGCGAGGACGCGACGGCGCACGGACACTCCTCAGTCGAGGTGGGCGAAACGTCCCCTACTCGACCACACGGTGACCGGCGGGGGACGGCAGCTGCTTGCCCGGCGCGTCCGGCCCGTGGCAGCATCCGGCCGGTCCGAGGGCCTCCCACGGCCCTCCCAGCTGAGGAATCTGATGACCGTCGAGGACCCGTACTACTCCAGTGCCGTGCACGGTCCGTACGAGCTCGCCGAGATCGGCGACCTGGTGCTGGAGGACGGCGCCACGCTGCGCGGCTGCCAGCTCGCCTACCAGACGCTCGGCGAGCTGAACGCCGCCAAGGACAACGCGGTCCTGGTCACCAGCTGGTACTCCGGCAACCACAGCATCATGCGCGACACCTACGTCGGCGAGGGCCGGGCGATCGACCCGGCCCGGCACTTCGTCGTGCTGGTCAACCAGATCGGCAGCGGTCTGGGCACCTCACCGCACTCACTTGCCGGCCCGTACGGCCGGGGCGGCTTCCCGCACGTACGGATAGGCGACGACGTCGTGGCGCAGGAACGGCTGCTGCGCGAGGTGCTCGGCGTCGAGCAGCTCGCCCTGGTGTTCGGCGGCTCGATGGGGGCGCAGCAGACCTACGAGTGGGCGGTGCGCTTCCCGGACAAGGTGCAGCGGGCAGCAGCCCTCGCCGGTACGGCCAAGGCGTACGAGCACTGCAAGATCTTCGGGCAGACGCTGGTAGAGGCGCTGCAGTCCGACCCCGGGTACGCCGGCGGCTGGTACCCGGTGGGGACCGGCCGGGAGGGGCTGCAGCGGCACGCGACGCTGTTCGCGCTGCACGTGCTGTCCAACGACTTCTGGACCGAGGAGCACTGGCGGGCGCTGGGCTTCAGCTCGGCGCAGGACTTCCGGATCGGCTTCCTGGGGGCCTACTTCGCCCCGATGGACCCCGGGGACCTGCTGTGCCAGGCGTGGAAGTGGCAGCACGGCGACGTCAGCCGGCACACCGGCGGCGACCTGGCGGCAGCGCTCGGGCGGATCACGGCGAAAACGTTCGTGCTGCCGATCAGCACCGACCTGTTCTTCCCGGTGGTGGACTGTGCCGCCGAGCAGGCGCTGATCCCGGGCAGCGAGCTGCGTGTCATCGAGGACGTGCACGGCCACGCGGCGCTGTTCGGGCTGTCCCCCGACTACGGCAGGCAGGTCGACGCCGCGCTGAAGGAGCTGCTCGACAGCTGAGTCAACCCGGGAGCAGCCGGGTCGAGGGCGCACCGACCGGCAGCTCCAGCACCGCGTGCGCGTCGGCACGCAGGTCGTGCAGCTCGACGTGCTCGAGCAGCACCAGCTCGGCGTCCGGCGGCCACAGCACCGCCCACAGCCAGACGCCGAGCGCCTCACCCACGAAGGCCACCCGGTCGTCAGCCGACGCGACCCGCCACAGCGCGGTCAGGTGGCCGGCGGCCAGCACCTTGGCGTCGGGCGCGCCCTGCACGAACGTGCCGGCGTCCAGGCCGTCCGTGCCGGCCAGGTGCGCGCCGAGCCCGGTCCCGGGTTCCTCGGCCACCAGCACCAGGTCGGCGGGCCCACCCAGCGGCGACGGCCCGCTGACCGCGACGGCGGTGGCCCGGGCCCCGTGCCGCTCGTCGCCGGCCCGGGCCAGGCCCGCCAGGGTCCAGCCGGACAGCAGTGGCAGCGGGGACCACACCGGTACGGCGGCGTGCTGCGCGAGCTGCCGCGCGCCCTCGGCGCTGGCCCTGGCGAGCGGTGCGTACGGCGCCACCGGGCCGTGCACCGGGCACTCCCAGTCGCTGGACATCAACCCGGGCGCCCGCAGCGGACCGGAGCATCGGGGGCACGCCAGCACGGTGGTCACGCCTGACGGTCCCTCGCGCCCCGGCAGCGGTCAAGGTCGCGATGTCGGCGCGGGCTCCTGCAGCTCGGGGCGGCCGGGGAACTCGCCGCCGGTCGTCTCGGCGTACACCCGCTTCGGGACCATCACCTTGCGCCGGAAGATGCAGATCAGCACGCCGTCCTGGTTGCAGCCCTTGGTCTCGACGTACACGATGCCGCGGTCGTCCTTGCTCCGGCTCTCGGTCTTGTCGAGCACCTCGGTCTGGCCGTACACCGTGTCGCCGTGGAAGGTCGGGAAGACGTGCTTGAGGGACTCGACCTCGAGGTTGGCGATCGCCCGGCCGGACACGTCGACGACCGACATGCCCAGCAGCAGCGAGTAGATGTAGTTGCCGACCACAACGTTGCGGCCCTGCTGGGTGGTCGCCGCGTAGCTGGCGTCCAGGTGCAGCGGGTGGTGGTTCATCGTCAGCAGGCAGAACAGGTGGTCGTCGTACTCGGTGACGGTCTTGCCTGGCCAGTGCTTGTAGACCGCGCCGATCTCGAACTCCTCGTAGTACCGACCGAACTGCACAGCGACTCCTGTCGTGGGGGGCGCCGATCGTCCCAGCGCGCTCAGGACCACACGACCGGGGGGCCGTGACCGCGGGCCTCGGCGAGCACCCGACGCCGGCCGCCCGGCCAGGTCGTCAGCGTGACGGCGAAGCGGAAGTGGCCGTCGCCCAGCTCGTCGGGCTCCAGTGTGAGCCGGGCAAGCGGCGCCCGAGGGGTGGCCCGGGCACCGGCCTCGTCCAGCAGGCGGACCACCGCGGCGCGCTCGTCGGGCGGGAGGTACTGCCAGACGACGCTGTGCCAGACCACCGTGGCGACGCCCTTCACCGGGTCGGCGAGCTCGCGCGTCAGGAACTGGGACGCGGGCACCGGCTCGACGACGGCGGGCAGCCGGGCCGCGACCTCCAGCGCTCGTCGTAGCCGCTCGAACCGCTCGACCTGGTCGGCCCAGACGTAGGAGGTGAGCGTCAGGCGGTCCTGGGTCGATGCCGGGTCGAGCGGCGCGGGGTCGCAGCCTCGGCGTTCGGCGATCTGCAGCGGTACCTGCGGCGGCAAGCGGCCGGACCACGGCTCGCGCAGCCGGACGGGGCTGGCCGGGTCTCCGAGCACCTGCATTCCAACTTCGTACGCGAACGCGTCGACCCGCAGGTTGAGCCCGGCACTCGCGCCGACCTCCAGCAGCCGAATCGGCAGGCCGGTCTCGTGGGCGACGTGCAGCAGCCCGCCGTACAGCGCTGCGCTGCGGCCCACCTCGTTGGTCTGCACGGGGGCGCGTACCAGCTCGTGCAGTCCCGGCTCGTCGGCCACCACCTGCCCGGCAGCCGCCCACGCGTCAGGTCCGGCCGTACCGCCGACGCTCGGGTAGTGCAGCGCGAGCGCCGGGGCCCGTCGTTCCAGGACCAGCCGGTGCAGCGCGCCGGCGAAGCGCAGCGACGGCACGGTGCCGGGCCGGTCAGCCTCCAGCGGCGCGAGCAGGTCGCGAACCGGTCCGGTGCGGCCGATCTCGGCGGCGGCGCCGTGCAGCAGCGCGGCGGTCAGCGGGCTGCCGTGCAGCCGGCACTGCTCGGCCTGCAGGCGGAACCGCTCGTCCAGCGGCCGACTCACCGGTGCACCGCTGCCGGGAGCCGTAGGTCGCCGCCACTGGACATTGTGTGTTTGATCATAAAATCAAACACACAAAGTATCGTCATCGCCCGCTCTGCCACGCTCGGCATGGCAACCTCAGGGTGGACATTGTGTGTTGGAAGTCGACGATCAACCACACAAACTCCGTGCGACCGGCTCATGCCGGGCGCGCCAACGGGACCTGCGCACGGTAGGCGTCGCGCAGGTCGGTGCCGTGCCGCAGCCAGAGCGCCTGGAGGGCCGGCGCGCCGTGCACCCGCTTGTACGCCGCCTCGCCCGGTGTCATCGGCAGCAGCGGCAGGAAGCGCACCGGCTCCTCGTTCTCGTCGAACACCAGGTCCGGCACCAGACCGCCCGGTTCGCCGACCAGCACCGCGGTGAACGGCCCGCCCTCCCAGAGCGGCTCGCCGAGATCCAGCCCGGCGCCGGGCGCCACGACGACGCTCTCGACGGCCGGGCTCGCGGCCAGCACGGCCAGCCGGCGCAGGACGGTGTCGTGCAGGTCGCGTACGGACAGCACCAGCTCGGCGCGCGGCCCGTGCCGAGCAACCAGGTCGGCTCCCGGATCACCCATCGGGTGCCGGCTCATCCCAAGGGAGGCGTACCGGACCAGGCCGTGCGGGTCCGGGCCGAACCGCAGGACGTCGATGCGCTCGGTGCCCAGGAAGCTGATGCCGGCCCGGCCGCTGTCCTCGCCGAACACGCTGAGCAGCTGGGCCTCGACGAGCAGCAGCACCTGTTCGCCGGACACACCTGCAGCCTACGGAGCGGGCAGCTGCCGGTCACCAGCGTCCCCGCCAGCCGGCCGGCGAGGATTTGCACAGCCGGAGGCCCGCTCGCGGCTGGGCCCGCGTGCTCAGCCTCGGAGCTGGTAGTCCTTCAGCAACCCTCGGCTGATGATGGTCTTCTGGATCTCCGAGGTGCCCTCGCCGATCAGCAGGAACGGCGCCTCGCGCATCAGCCGCTCGATCTCGTACTCCTTGGAGTAGCCGTAGCCGCCGTGGATGCGGAAGGACTCCTGGACGACCTCCGAGCAGTACTCGCTCGCCAGCAGCTTGGCCATCCCCGACTCGACGTCGTTACGCTTGCCGGCGTCCTTCAGTCGCGCCGCGTTGACCATCAGCGCGTGCGCGGCCTCCACCTTGGTGGCCATCTCGGCGAGCTTGAACTGAATCGCCTGGTGCTGCGCGATCGGCTTGCCGAAGGTCTGGCGCTGCTGGGCGTACGCGATCGCGAGCTCGAACGCCCGGATCGAGATGCCGCAGGCGCGGGCGGCGACATTGACGCGGCCGACTTCGACGCCGTCCATCATCTGGTAGAAGCCCTTGCCGCGGCCGGCCTCACCGCCGAGCACCGAGCTGGCGGGCAGCCGGGCACCCTCCAGGATCATCTCGGTGGTCTCGACGCCCTTGTAGCCCATCTTCTCGATCTTGCCGGGAATCGTGACGCCCTGCGCGGTCTCGCCGAAGCCGGGCGCCTTCTCCAGCAGGAACGTGCTCATGTTTTTGTAGACCGAGTCGCCGCCCTCGTCGGTCTTCACCAGCGTCGCGATCAGCCCGGCGCGCGCACCGTTGGTCAGCCACATCTTCTGGCCGTCCAGGACGTACTCCTCGCCGTCGCGCACTGCCCGGCTCTTGATGGCTGCGACGTCGGAGCCGCAGCCCGGCTCGCTCATCGAGAAGCCACCGCGCAGCTCACCGCTGGACATCTGCGGCAGGAGCCGCTGCTTCTGCTCGTCGGTGCCGTGGTGCATCAGCATGTACGCCACGATGAAGTGCGTGTTGATGACGCCGGAGACACTCATCCAGCCGCGGGCAATCTGCTCGACCACGAGCGCGTAGGTCAGCAGCGACTCGCCCAGCCCGCCGTACTCCTCGGGGATCATCAGCCCGAACAGGCCCATCTCCTTCATGCCCTCGACGATCGCCTCGGGGAACTCGTCTTTGTGCTCCAGGTCGGTGGCGTACGGCAGGATCTCCTTCTCGACGAAGTCCTTGACCGTGCCGAGGATCTCCTGCTGAATCTCGGTCAGGCCCTCCGTGCTCGCCAAGCGTGCCATGTCTGCTCCCCGATCTGCGTCGTCCATGCGCTGCGGCCGGCAGCGACCGGATCCTCCCACCGGCGGCGGCGGCAGGCGAGCGGGGCCGCAGTGGCCCATGTCACCCCTGCCTACTCGACCGGGACGCTGGGCTCCACACGGCTGCCGTCGCGGATGACCAGCGCCAGCCCGGCAACCAGCAGGGCGGCCGCCGGCAGCGCCAGCAGGGGTGGCCGCTGACCCAGCGCGACCGCTGCCAACAGCGCGGCGCCGGGGATCTCGAACAGGATCGACAGGCTGACGACGGTGGGGCTGACGGTGCGCAGCACCCGGTTGAACAACGAGTGCCCGAGCAGCTGAGCCCCGGCGGTCAAGGCGATCAGCTTGAACCAGTCAGCGGCGGCGTACCCGCCGAGGGACTGCCGGCCGAGGAGGCACACGGCCAGCAGCAGCAGGGCCGTGACGGTGTAGCAGACACCGGTGTACGTCGTGGTGGAGACGCTGCGCCGCACCTCGCTACCCGCCACCATGTACGCCGCGGCAAAGGCGCCGCCGACGACCGCAAGGCCATCGCCGAGCAGCGCGGTGCCGCTGACCGACAGGTCGGTGCCGGTCAGCAGCAGCGCCCCCGACACGGCGACGCCGATGCCCAGCCAGACCCGGCCGCCGACGCGCTCACCGCGGGCCCTGGCGATCAGCGCCGCCCAGATCGGCTGGGTCGCGACCAGGGCGGTGGCCGACGCGACGGAGGTCAGCGTCACCGACGGGATCCAGGTCGCGAAGTGCAGCGCCAGCAGGGCGCCGGCCAGCAGCGCCAAGCGGCGCTCGCGACGGTCCAGGCCGCGCAGCTCGGCCAGCCGGGTCAGCAGGACCGCCGGCACCAGCACCGCGCCGGCCATCGCGTTGCGCCAGAACGCGATAGCAAGCGCCGGTACGGCGGTCGCGGCGATCAGCGGCCCGGACGTCGACACGGCCGTGAGGGCGACCACCAGCAGGACGGCGTCGGATCCCCCGGGTCGGCCGACGGCGGGTGCAGCCGCGCTCGTCAGGGGGCTGGTACGCACCGCGCTCACGCTGTTGGCTCCTCGCTGTCGGGTGCCGAATGCTCGCAGACGACCTCCCCGCCGTGCGCCCGCACTCATCGGCTGGTCACGATGTCCGCAGCATGCGGGCAGGCCAGCCCCGGTGGCAGGCTGCCGGCGTGGGAGCGGCACTGATCGAGGAGGCGACCCGGCGCAGCGGGGTCTTCTGGCTGGTCGCCGACGGCCGGGAGGGCCAGCCGGTGTGGGCGCGCTGGCACGACGGCGCGGCGCACCTGGTGACGGGCGGGATCGAGCAGCCGCTCGCAGGGGTCCACGACGGCGACCGGGTGCTGGTCGTCGTACGCAGCAAGGAGCGCCAGGCCGACCGCGTCGTGCAGTGGTGGGCCCGGGTCCGCGAGCTGCCACCGGGCAGCGAGCAGTGGTCGCAGGTGGTGCCGATGCTGCACGCCCAGCGGCTCAACGCCCCCGACGGGCCGGAGCAGCCCGCCCGCTGGGCACGGGAGAGCAGGGTGCTGACGCTGCTGCCGGACGGCGAGGAGCCGGTCATCCGGTGAGAAGCCTCAGCCGGGTCGACGGATCTCGCCGCGAGCCACCGGCACCACAGAGCCGGCCACCGTCGTCGAAACCGCGACCCCGCCCTCGACCTGCACCGTGCAGCGCAGCGTCGAGGGCCGGCCGCACTCGGCGCCCTGCGCGACGACGTACGACGACAGACCGTCCGGCAACCGGCCGGCGGCGGCCAGGAACACCCCGAGGCCCAGCGCCGCCGAGCCCGTCGCCGGGTCCTCGGGCATGCCGACGTCGGGCACGAAGACCCGGCTGTGCGCCGCACCTTCGGCATAGGACGTGACAGACAGCCCGGTGCCGAGTCCGAGAGCGCGCAGGGCCGCCGGGTCCGTAACAGCGCGGGCGACCGCGTCGTCGACCACCGGCAGGTAGCTGAACTCCAGACCGCAGCCCGCCCGACGCGGCTCGCCAGCGAGGTCGGCGTCGACCAACCCCACCGCGGCCAGCAGCGGTCCCGCCGCCAGCACCGGCCCGAGCGTCGGTGGCCCACCGGTCAGCGCCACCTCGTCGGGCGACACCCGTACGGGAAGCAGCCCGGCGCCGCAGGACTGCACCACGTCGCCGAGCGGCAGCCGGCCGAGCCGGTTCAGCACCCACGCGGCGCCCACGCTCGGGTGCCCCGCAAACGGCAGCTCGCCCTGCGTGGTGAAGATCCGCAGCCGGTAGTCGGCCCCATCGCCGGTGAGCAGCGGGAACGCCGTCTCGGCAAGGTTGAACTCCGCCGCCAGGGCCTGCAGGGCGCCGGTTTCCAGGTCGTCGGCGTCGAGCACCACGGCCAGCGGGTTGCCGGCGAACGCCCGGTCGGTGAACACGTCGACGATCTCGTACGCCAGGGTCGCGGTGGAGGGCCTCATGCCTGCCGACGTTAGGCGTGACGCGCACTAGCCTTGTCCGGTGACAGCCACCCGCGTCTTCGTCGCACGCGTCGCCGGGCTGCCCGTCTTCGACCCGAACGGCGACCCGGTCGGGCGGCTGCGCGACGTCGTCGTGGCGCTGCGGCTGGGCCGTGAACCGCCCCGGGTGCTGGGCCTGGCGGTCGAGATCCAGAGTCGGCGCCGCATCTTCGTCCCGATGGGCCGAGTCACCTCGATCGACGCCGACGCGGTCGTCCTGTCCAGCGGCACCGTCAGCCTGCGTCGCTTCGACAAGCGGCAGGGCGAGACGCTGGTCCTCGCCGAGATGCTCGACCGGCTCGTGACGATCCCGGCGACGGGCGAGCAGGCCACCGTCGTCGACGTGGCGATGGAGCAGACCCGTACCGACTGGCTGCTCACCCGGGTGGCCGTACGACGCGGGTCGCGCCGCCGGCGGGCGGAGCTGCTGCAGCTCGAGTGGCACGAGGTGGACGGTTTTGCCTTGCCTGAGGACGGCCAGGGCGCGGCGAACCTGCTGGCGGTGTTCGAGAAGCTGCGTCCCGCCGACCTCGCGAGCGTGCTGCACGACCTGTCCGGCAAGCGCCGGGCCGAGATCGCGGCGGCCCTGGACGACCAGCGCCTGGCCGACGTGCTGGAGGAGCTGCCCGAGGACGAGCAGGTCGAGCTGCTGGCCGGCCTCGAGGACGAGCGGGCCGCCGACGTCCTCGAGGCGATGGACGCCGACGATGCCGCTGACCTGCTCGGTGAGCTCGAACCCGCCGAAGCGCAGCGCCTGCTGGACCTGATGGAGCCCGGCGAGGCGGCCCCGGTCCGCCAGCTGCTGCACTACAGCGACGACACCGCCGGCGGGCTGATGACCAGCGAGCCGGTCATTCTTGGCGCCACGACCACCGTCGCGGAGGCCCTGGCGCGGATGCGCAACGCCGACCTGTCGCCGGCGCTCGCGGCCCAGGTCTACGTCGTACGCCCACCGTATGAGACCCCGACCGGCCGATACCTGGGCACCGCGCACTTCCAGCGGCTGCTGCGCGAGCCGCCGAGCTCGATGATCAGCTCCGTCGTGGACGACACCGACCCGCTGGCGCCCGACGTCTCGCTCGCCGAGGTCACCCGGCACCTGGCCTCGTACAACCTCGTGGCGGTGCCGGTCGTCGACACCGACCAGCACCTGCTCGGCGCGGTCACCGTCGACGACGTGCTCGATCACCTGCTGCCCGCCGGCTGGCGCGAGACCCGCGGTGTGCGCCGTGGCTGAGCGCCCCGCCCGCCGGCCGCGGCTCGACACACCCGTCGAGCCGCGCCGCACCCTGGTCCCGCGGCCGCACTACGACCCGGACACCTTCGGCCGCTTTTCCGAGCGCATCGCCAGGTTCCTGGGGACGGCCAAATTCCTGGTCTACATGACGGTTTTTATCGTCTTCTGGGTCGTCATCAACGTCACGCCGATCGCCTTCGACCCATACACGTTCACCTTCCTGACCCTGCTGCTGTCGCTGCAGGCGTCGTACGCCGCCCCGCTGATCCTGCTCGCGCAGAACCGGCAGGCCGACCGCGACCGGGTCAGCCTGGAGGAGGACCGCACCCAGAACGCCCGCCTGATGGCCGAGGTCGAGTACCTCTCCAGGGAGCTGGCATCGCTGCGGCAGGCGGTCGGGGAGGTGCCGACCCGCGACTACCTGCGCGAACAGCTGCGTGAGCTCACCGAGGAGGTCGTGGCGCGCTCGGGCGAGACGGCCGGGCTGGTGATGTACGACCGGACCAGCCGCGACAGGCGAGAGGACCGGGAGCGCCGGGCCGAACGCAAGCGCCGTATCAAAGGTCAGCGTGAGGACGTCGGCACCGGGGTGGGCGGCAGCCTCACCGAGCCGTTCGCCGGCGAGACCGCCGAGTTGTAAGAACAGGCCGGGCTTCACCCGGCTGGGTGAGCGGCCGATGCATCGGACGTGACCGATCCGTCCCTGCAGCCCTGGCCCGCAACAGCCCGTCCCGACATGCGCCGCCGCCGGATCGGCGAGGTGCTCGTCGAGCAGGGCCTGGTCACCGAGGAGCAGGTCCAGCACCTGCTCGCGCTGCAGCAGGCCACCCCCACCGGCCAGGCCCGGCCCCGCCTCGGAGCGCTGGTCATCACTGCCGGCTTCGGCACCGAGCGCCAGGTCGCCGAGGCACTGGCCCAGGCCCTCGGGCTGCCGCTGACCGACCTCGGCGCCACCCTGGTCGTCCCGGAGCACGTCCGCCTGCTGCCGCGAGCGGTCGCCGAGCGCAGCGGCGTGCTGGTCCTGGAGCGCAGCGGCAGCCGCGTCACCGTGGCCACCAGCGACCCGACCAACGTGGTGGCCCTCGACGACGTCAAGCTCTACACCGGCGCCACCGAGCTCACCGTCGTCGTGGCGACCGACAGCCAGGTGCGCGACCACCTGAGCCGGGCCTGGTCGCTGTCGGAGGACGCCTCCGGCGTCTCGACGCTGTTCGAGGAGATCGGCGCCGACGAGGTCGCCGACGTCGACCTGGCCGCCCAGGGCGTGGACACCGCCCCGATCGTCCGGCTGGTGGACGTGGTGCTCGCCGACGCCGTACGCGCCCGCGCCAGCGACGTGCACGTCGAGCCGCAGGCCGCCGACCTGCGGATCCGCTACCGCGTCGACGGCCTGCTACGCGACGTGATGACCGTGCCGAAGGGCGCCACCTCCGCCGCAGTCAGCCGGATCAAGATCGTCTCCGGGCTGGACATCGCCGAGCGGCGGCGCCCGCAGGACGGCCGCGCCAAGCTCACTGTCGACGGGCTCACGGTGGAGGCGCGCGTCTCGACACTGCCGACACTGCATGGCGAGAAGGTCGTCATCCGGCTGCTGCCCCGTGCCGAGAACGTCCCGCTGCTCACCGGCACGGGGCTGTCCCCCAGCCAGCTCGAGCTGCTCGGCACCGCGCTCACCCAGGCCCAGGGGCTGGTGCTGATCACCGGCCCGACCGGCTCGGGCAAGACCAACACGCTGTACGCCGCGATCCAGCAGGTCAGCACACCCGACCGCAACATCGTCACCCTCGAGGACCCCGTCGAGGTGCAGGTCGCCGGTATCACGCAGGTCCAGGTGCAGGTCAAGAGCGGCCTCACCTTCGCCGCCGGGCTGCGCAGCATCCTGCGCCAGGACCCCGACATCGTGCTGGTCGGCGAGGTGCGCGACTCCGAGACCGCCGAGCTGGCGATGCAGGCCTCGATGACCGGGCACCTGGTGCTGACGACCCTGCACACCAACGACGCGGTCGCCGCCGTCACCCGGCTCGTCGACATGGGCGTCGAGCCGTTCCTGGTCGCTTCCGCGCTGGCGTTGGTCGTCGCCCAGCGCCTGGTACGCAAGCCCTGCGCGGCCTGCGCGGCCGCGTACGTGCCGAACCAGCGCACCCTGACGCTGCTCGGGCTGACACCGGCCGACCTGGTCGGCGCCACCCCCCGGCGCGGCCGCGGCTGCAGCGAGTGCGGTGGCACCGGCTACCGCGGGCGCACCGGCGTGTTCGAGGTACTGCCCGTGACCGCGGCCATGCGCCGCGTGCTGCTGACCACGCCGACCGAGGACGCCATCGGCACCGCCGCCCGCGCGCACGGCTTCGAGACGATGCGCGCCTCCGCGCTGGCCGCCGCCCACCGCGGCGAGACGACGTACGAAGAGGTGCTGCGCTCGACGCACGTGGACGCCGTCGCCGGCGCCAGCTGCCCGACCTGCGCGCGGGCGCTCGCCGACGACATGCTGGTGTGCCCCTGGGACGGCAGCCCCGTCGGCCAGGACCTGTGCCCGTCGTGCGCCCGGCGCCTGGACGCCGAGTGGACGACCTGCCCGTGGTGCCGCCACCAGCTGGACCGGTGCACCGTCCCGGTCCGCCCGCCGGTCGCGGTCGTGCTGCCCCGCCTGCTGGTCGTCGACGACGACCCGAACGCGTGCGCGTACGTCGCCGCGGCGCTGGCCGGCTCTGCCGACGTCGAGCAGGAGCACGACGCCGAGTCCGGGCTGGCACGGCTCGGGTCCGAGCGTTTCGACGGCGTGCTCGTCGACGACTTCCTGCCCGACCTGACCGGGGTGGAGTTCGTCCGGCTGGTGCGCGCCGACCCCAGGACCCTGAACCTGCCGGTCCTCGTCTTCACCGGCCACGGCTCGGGCGATGTCGAGACCGAGGCTCGCCGCGCCGGGGCCGACGACTTCCTCACCAAGCCGGTCGCTCCTCAGCTGCTGGAGGAGCGCGTGCTCACCGCGCTGAGCCGCCGGTCGCGCTCCCTGCGCGCAGCGGTCTGAGGGCCTACCCCACCGCGCGCAGCAGTGCCGCCGTCGCCGCCGCGACGACCACGACAACCAGGAACGGCGCGCGCAGCGCCAGCGCGACGCCGCCGGCCAGCAGGCCCGCCAGCCGGGCGTCGACGGTGAGCGACCGGCCCGAGCCGAGCACCTGCACCACCACGAGCCCGGCCAGCAGGGCGACCGGCAGCAGCGCCGCGGCTCGTCGTACCCGCGGGTCATCCAGGGCGCGTGGCGGCACCAGCCAGCCGGCCAGCTTGAGCGCGAAGCACAGCGCGGCCGTCAGGACCACCGCCAGCCAGGTCACCGGCGCCGATGTGTGACCGGCGCTGCCACCCCTGTCACCGGTACAGGCGCCACCGAGGTCGGTACAACCACGGGTTGAGGCTATGACCTGACACGCGATGCTGCTCGAGGCGGACAAGCGCGGCCGCTGCATCCCGCCGACCTGCACTCCAAGATTGCACCTGGCGCGGCTCGGGTGGCGGGTCCGTCAGCCACGT
>JAYVYM010000063.1:0-8305 GCA_043784245.1 Frankiales bacterium | reverse complement strand
CATCGTTCAGCGCCCGCCACACCCAGCAACACCGACCAATGACCCACCAGCGGGGGTCCACTTTCGGCCGTCGCGAAGGGGTCCACTTTCGGCCGTCGTAGGCATGCGTGTGTCGCACGCGGCGGGACATGTGTCGGCAGACGCTGGTATTCCGACTTAAGCCGTCCTCGCATCTGGCGGCCGGCCTCAGCTCGGACCTGACGCAGCGTGCACCGGCACTTAAACCAAGCCGCTAGCGCTCTCCAGCGTCTCCGGCGCTGGTCGGTCCGCGATCACCCAACCGCGTACGGCCTCGCCGGGTGGCGTGTACAACCAGGTGCCTGTCTCCAGGCGCTTCGTCCACCAGCCGACGACGGAGGTCAGCGACGGGCAGATCGCCAGCGGTTCGCAGTACGTCCACACGCGCAGCTGCCCTGGGCTGCCGCTGTCGGGCCGGCAGTCGACGGCAAGCCAGCCTCCGGTGCGAGCCATGACGGGGAACCAGCCCGGATCCATGTCCTGAAGGTAGGCCGCCTGATTGCCTCGGTAGTCCTCGAGCGCTTGCGTGAGCGGCAAAAGATGTCCGCCAGCCGGGTCGAGCATCAATTCGTTTGGTCGCCCTGCCGCGTAGCCGTTGTGCCAGCTGAAGAACGTAACGACGTCGGGGACGGCCTGGAGACCCTCACCGCGAAGGACGTCCTCCACCTCACCAGTGTTCAGACCTGCACCGAGATAGCGCGCCGCCGGGACGTGCGCGCATATCAGAGCCGCCTCCCACCTGTCTAGCGCGACTCTAAGAGGACTCATGGTGCCGCCGCTCGAGGACACCAAGCACTGGTGGGCGTGGACGGTCCGAATGAGCCGTCGGGCGGGACTGTCGGTAGGACAAGGAACTGCCTTCCGGCGATGACACCTGCCGGTGGGGCCATCCCGCAACCCCGGTAGAAGTAGCCAAGAAGGTCTCCTCACGTTTGTTATCGGCGATTGCTACCGGTCGAAGTGATGAGCGCGTAGAAGCCTCTGCGGTGGAAAAGAACGGATACTCGTCGCATTGTTGTACTGAACCGTCTCGCCCATCGCAGAGATTCGGCCGGTTTGCGGCTAAGTTGTACCATCCCGATGATAGTCCTCGATTAATCGTCGCCGCCCGACTAGAGGCAGTCAGCAGGAGCGGGTACCCGGCGGCGATGGCAGCCGCATCATGCTTTGCGGCGGCAAAGGCGTCACTGCCCGGCGAGAACACCGCGATGCTGTCGCACTGTGCCAGTGCGATGTTCCGATGCAGGCACTGGTCGAGGACCTGCCTGGCCATGACTTGCTCGGACGGGCCTTCCAGGAAGCCGTAGTTGGCTACCCGACGCCTAATAAGGTTGCCGACTGCCTGTAGGTAGGCAGGGTCGTCGGTTAGACCCAGAGTCGCCTGGCCTGGTAGAGCGCCGCCGCCCGCGGCGACCTGGTTCGCGGCTGTGGTGAGGACGCCCGGCCCGTACTGCTTGGCTAGCTGGGCCAGCGTTCGGGCCCACGAGGTGCTGGCCTGCTGCGCTGCCAGGCAGGCCAGTTGCTGGTCGTTGACGCTGCTGTCAGCGGTATTCGTCCCTTCTGGGAACATCTCGACGCACGGGTCCTGCAACAAGGAGGGAACGGCGGTGGCGAGCAGGGCTGCCTGCAGCCCGCCGGCGCTGGTGCCAACTGGGAGGCTGCTGCGGTCTTGCCAAGGGGTGGCGACGGCAAGGTAGCCGTTGCTGTAGACGGCGGTGCGCATGTACAGCTGGTCCGGGATCAGCGCATGGTCGTAGTTGTCGCTGATCGAGGCCTGCCACGTCCCGGGAGCTACGAGCGAGTCCCCGTCCGCGGCCAGGCGGGACCTGGTGCGGATGACCCCCTGGGCGTCCGGCATGCCGCCCTCGAAACTCATGCTGCAGTAGATGCGCTCGCACGGTCCGCCGGCGCGGGCAAGACCCCCGGCGGTCGACTGCAGGTTCACGTCGAAGAAGGCGCCGTTGGTCGTGGTGTCCCCTGTCGCGTGCCACTTGCCAACGTTCATGGTCACGGCCGGGTCGGGGTAGGATTGCCGACGGTCTGCCAGGGGCTGTCGAGTTCGGTGCTGGGCAGGTAGCCGCCCGTGCCGTTGATCACGGCTCGGATCCGGGTGGTCTCGACATGGACCTCGTCGGTGGCCTGGCAGTGCGTGGTGAACGTCCAGCTGTTCATGGTGCCAACCGGTGGGGTCGTGGTGGGGCAGGTCAGGTTCCCGGTGATCACGACCTGCCCGTCGCTGCCGACCCGGCCGGTCTGCACCGTGATGCTGCTGTAACCGGTTCTCGCAGGTCCCGCCGGCCTTGGCCAGGCTCGCGCCGCTGGCCGTGACGTCGTAGGTGAGCTTGCCGGCGGCAGGTCCGGCGTCCACGACCCGACGTTCAACGTCACCGCGGCGTTCGGGTAGCTGCTGCTGACGGTCTGCCAGGCCGAGGGGTAGCGGCCGGAGTTGTCCGAGTACACAGCGCGCAGGGCGGTGATCTCGGGCAGCGTGACGCGGTCGCCGCTACCTGTCGCTGTGGCCGTCCACGTGCCGTGTTGAAGGCCCGCCGCTGACGCGCCGGACAGCCCCGCCGGCAGTGCCGGCGGGGCCGTCCAGGAGGTGCGCTCAGTGCTGCAGCAGCTGCGCCACGTACCCGGGCGCGAAGGGGCTGCCGAAGCCCGTGGTGAGGTCGTAGCCCACCGTCGTCGGGTAGCCGGGGACCGGATCGCGACTTAGCGACCCGTCGCCGTTGGTGTCCCAGATCTGGTTGTCCTTCAGCACGCCGCTCGGTGCCGTGCCGTAGGTGTGTCGGATGACGTCGCTGAAGGCCGCGACGCGGTCAAAGCCCGTACCGTAGATGACTTCGTTGAGGTTCCCGACCGGCGCCTTGCCGGCAGCAGCTCGCGCCTGGTTGGCGATCGCCGTAACGGCAGCTACCTGCGGCGACGACGACGAGGTTCCGCCGAAGACGCCCCAGCTGGGTGAGCCCTCAATGCTCGGGAAGTACGAACGGAAGACGAGCACTCCGCCGTTGACGGCGGCGTTCCAGGCCACGTCGGGTACGCCGCGAGAGGCTCCAACGACGGCCTTGACGCTGTCCTGGTACGCCGGTCGCCCGTAGACGGTCGACAGGCCGCCACCTGTGGCGATCCCGGCCCAGCTCTCGTTCCAGACCGGCTCGCTGCTGCCGCCGGCAGTCCAGTTCCAGTACGCGTCGTTGAAGGCCCCCGCCGGGGTGAACGGCACGTCCTGCGTCGGGTTCCACGTCCAGCCGGACTGCACCTGCGTGCCGCCGACCGACGTGACGTAAGGCGAGACGTTGGGGTAGCTGACCTGGGGGGTCGCCCCCGTGGCCGTCTGGTGGTGCGGCCGCGTCACGCCGACGGAGCCGGTGTCGCCGGAGGAGGCGAAAAAGGTGTCACCCTTGGCCTGGCCGCGCTGGAACGTCTCGTCGAAGCGGGCGAACTGCTGCCTCGCCGCAGCGGTCGGCCCGAAGGCCTGCTCGTCGGTCCCGAACGACATCGAGAAGACCGTGCCCGCAGGATACCTAGTGATGGCCGAGTCGATGGCCTTCATGAGGTTAGGCAACCCCTGCACGCCCTGCGTCTCAGCCGGCGGGGTGGCCAAGAGCACGATGTGTGCCTTGGGGGCCATGGCGTATGCCCACTGGACGTCCAGATTGGCCTCGCCCGCCCACCCGTCGGCTGACGTCGGTCCCGAGGTGCCCGAGCCGTTCCCGGTCGCGTGCTTGTAGTCGGGCGACCCGAGCGGGAAGTCGGCGGAGAAGTAGGGGGTGGGACCCCCGAACGTGCTCGCAAAGAACGCCAGGTCCTCAGCGGCAGTCGGGCTGCCATACGCGTCTACGAGCACGATCGTCTGACCGGCCCCATCGTTACTGGCGGCCAACGGGCCCAGTCCGTAGAACGCCCGGAGCTGGTCGGGGCCGTAGCAGTGGATGGTGGCAGAGATGCGGTTGTCCGGCGCAGGACGCTGGCAGGCGACGTGCCCGGCCGCCACGGAACCGGCGGTCGTGAAGGCAGCCTCGGGGGCTTGGGCCGAGAACGGGTGGACTACGGCACCGGCGGCGGCGGCCGGTGCGACACCGGCTAGCGCTGCGCAGCCGAGGGCCGCCGAGCCCAGGGCTGCACTGACGAGGAATCTGCGCACGAAGTGAACCTTCCTGAGGAAGCCGGCCGGTCGACCGGTCGCTCGACGCTCGCCCGGCCGGTCGCCTACGTCAAGGACACCGGGCCGGCCCAGCGGGTGAATGACTGAGCGCCATGAAGCGGATGCCAAGAGCAACGTGCGCTCCACCGGCCCGCGTAGAACCGGTAACGGGTCAGACGGTGGTCACCAGGGCTAGGTCGGAGTTCCTGGGGGCATGTCGTGGTGCGGGAGCACCCGGACCGTGAAGCCGAAGGAGCCGGCTCGCTCCAGCGGGAGGTCGCCCTCGTAGCGCAGCAACCCGTCCTCCCCCGCGCCGGTTGAGGTGAGCACCCGCGTCGCGGGTCGGTGGATGTCGTCGGACTCGTCGACCCGGCCGTAGACGGCCTGCACGACGGACCGAGGCGGGGAGCAGGCCCGCGAGATCCACCGCCGCGCGCAGCGCCAGCTGGGCAGACCTGACCGCCGCCGGCATCGCCATCCCGCGCACCAGCAGCGGGCAGTTCGCGGCGCGCATCGAGGTCCCGGCCGGTAGCGAGCAGCCCGGGGACCGCCAGACGCTCAAAGCGCTGATGAGGTCCGGCGCGAACTGACGGGCCCTGCCGGTTCGCGCCCCCGCCCCACCCCCGGCTCGAGAACAGCCTGTGGTGCCTTGAGCCACCTGTCTGACCGGCAGTGTCACGGGACACGGCGACCCGTACCGGGCTCGGGTCCTGGGCGAAGCCGCTGTCGGGGCCAGCCGCGCCAACGCCTTCCGCAGCGCGCGCTGCCGGCGGACCGCCCCCCGGCCAGAAGAAGGCATCGTTGCGGGTCGGCAGATCCATCCTCGCCGCCGTCTGGCACCTACGGTCCGAGGAGCGAGCTCACTTCCAGGACCGGGGCGCCGACTTTCGACAAGCGACGGGAGGGGCGCCGTCTATCGCTGCGGCGAGTGCGACCAGCGCTACCTCGCCGAGCAGGGCCCGTGCCCCGACTGCCGGCGGCCATGCACCCGAGAAGACCCCCGCGACCTATGCCCGCACTGCGACCCCGGATTTTCTGCCCGGAACTGGCCCGCCCGCAAGGGTGAGCAGGGACCAGTTGCGGCAGCGGCTGACCGACGACCGGCACGTGTGGGCGGCGGTGCTGTTCGACGAGACCGTCGGGTTGGGGTTTGACCGGTCCTTCGCGACGTTCACGAAGGGCCTGTCGTCCCGTCGGGCGTGACGGCCGCCGGCGCCATGGGACGTCCCCGCCCGGCTGCGACGCGGAGGCTGCATCATTGCCAGGCGGGGCCGCTCTACGTAGGAATTGTGTACGTGCGGAGGTCAACCCGACCCGGACAGGTACCCCGCCGGCCCCAGCGAGTCGGGGCCGCTCCGAGCCACGTACGGCCGGCCCCAGCGGAGTCCCGGGCCGGCCGGACAAAGCCCATCCGTACATCCAGATCCGTGACACCAACGTGTCGTCAGTCCGATATCCGTCTGGGCCCGGCCGCACACCAGCCTGCGACAGGCACCAGGGCGCACGGCGCGATCGGCAGAGCCGTCCGAGCTTGGGTCGGCGGCGTACCCCACCGGCCGAAAGGTAGTGGCCCTTCGCTGTGCTCACATGAGTGGTTGTTCACCTGACGGGTCACGGGGTTGATTGCTGGTGCGACCCATCCGGGTTGTCAACCTGTGCTCATGGAGGTCGTCATCGTCAGGTCATCCCACCGTGCCGCGGCCGTCGGCATTGCTGCCGGTGCGCTGCTTGGCGGCAGCATCGGCGTCGCGCTTCCTGTGTCGGCGGCTGC
The DNA here is from genome assembly GCA_043784245.1 of Frankiales bacterium. GTDB lineage: Bacteria > Actinomycetota > Actinomycetes > Mycobacteriales > SCTD01 > JAYVYM01. Next base: position 2,369 of record JAYVYM010000063.1, on the reverse strand, counting down.
GGCCGCCGTCCCCACCCAGCACGTCATCGCGTTGCTGCGTGACCAGCACCCCGACGCTCCGGCGGGGATCACGACACTTGCGCTGCGGCAGGGACTGGTCGCCCGTGACCAGGCGCCGCTGCGCCAACGGGTCGCGGCCCTCGGAGGCACGACGACGCACGCCTTCCAGGCACTGAACGCACTCGCCCTCAGCCTGTCGCCGACTGGCGTCGCAGCGCTGCGGGCCGACCCGGCGGTCTCGGTCGTCGTACCCGACCTGGACCGCTCGGCTCCCGCGTCGGCTCTGCGTGCGGCGCAGTCCGGTGCGGTGGCGGCGGCCACGGCCGTGCCAGGCGCCTGCCCGGCCGACCCGGCGAAGCCCCAGCTCGAGCCCGAGGCGCTGCAGCTGACGCATACGGCCTCGGACGACCCGAACGCGCTGACCGCCCGGTCACTGGGCTACACCGGCAAGGGCGTCAAGGTCGCCTTCATCGCCGACGGCATCGACCCCAACAACCCTGACTTCATCCGGACGGACGGCTCGAAGGTCTTCACGGACTACCAGGACTTCAGCGGAGACGGGCCAAACGCGCCGTCGAGCGGAGCCGAGGCGTTCGGTGACGCCAGCTCGATCGCCGCGCAGGGGCGCCTGACGTACGACCTCGCCAAGCACGTGAACATCGCCCACACCCTGCCCGGGGGCTGCACGATCCGGATCGAGGGCATGGCGCCCGGCGCCTCCCTGGTCGGACTGAAAATCTTCCCGAACGCCCTGCTGACCGCCCCGACGTCGATGATCATCCAGGCGATCGACTGGGCAGTGACACACGACCACGTCGACGTCATCAATGAGTCCTTCGGTGCCAGCCCCTACCCGGACACCGCCCAGGACCCGGTCAGCGTCTTCAACAAGAACGCCGTGGACGCGGGTGTGACGGTCGTGGCGAGCAGCGGCGACGCCGGGATCGGCAACACGGCCGGGACGGCATCGACCGATCCCTGGGTCATCAGCGCGGGAGCCAGCACTCAGCTGCGCAGCTACGCGCAGGAGACCCGCTACGGCTTCCAGCTCAGCAACGGCTCCTGGGTCAGCAACCAGGTGTCGGCGATCTCCTCCGGCGGCATCTCCCAGACCAACCGTGTGCAGGACCTGCTGGCACCCGGCGACCTCGGCTGGGCGCTCTGCTCGAGCCGGTTGCAGCCGGACGGCACCCCCCTGTTCGCCGGCTGCCGCGACGACAACGGCCGGCCCGCCGACATCCAGAACTTTGGTGGCACCAGCCAGTCCGCGCCCTTCACGGCCGGGGCCGCTGCGCTTGTCGTCCAGGCCTACCGGCTGGGCCACCACGGGTCCTCGCCCACTCCGCAGCAGGTGCGCCGCGTCCTCGACAGCAGCGCCGACGACATCGGCGCGCCCGCGCAGGAGCAGGGGGCCGGGCTGCTCGACAGCTATCGCGCCGTGCAGCTCGCGGCGAGCCTGGGCACCGCGCATGGCCAGGGCCAGGGCTTGATCGCCGACGTGCCCCAGATCTCGCACGTCGCCGCGGCCGGCAGCACCGTGACTTCCGAGGTCGTCGTGCGAAACCAGGGCCGCGGCCCACAGACAGTGACCGCGCAGGCCCGCGACCTGTCCAAGCAGACCGGCGTACAGACCCAGACCGTCGCGGTCAACGCCGCCGGACCGAAGACGTTCATCGACTCCGCCGGGACGACCAGGGCCTACACCACCGCTACCTTCCGGGTGCCCCCGGGCGTCGGTCGGCTGGATGCGGCCATCAGTTACCCGGGTTCGCCGGTCGCACTGGTCCGGATGAGCCTGCTCGACCCTCAGGGCACCTTCACCGGGTACACGCTGCCGCAGGGTGCGGGCAACTTCGGGCAGTTCGACGTGCAGCGGCCGGCGCCGGGCACCTGGACCGCGATCCTGTTCACTGCGGCCAGCAGCACGGGCTACACCGGCCCGGTGACGCTGAGCACGACCGACTTCGCGGCGACGTCAGCCGGCGCGGCCATCCCGGCGAGCTTCACGCTTGCGGAGGGGGCCAGCCAGCAGGTGACGGTCACGACCACCGCGCCCGCCTCGGACGCCAGCGCGGCCAGCCTGGTGCTCACCGGGCGGTTCGGCCAGACGACGACCGTGCCGATCGTGACGCGGGCAGTGCAGCAGGTGTCGGCGGCGACGCCGGCGACCTTCAGCGGGACCTTCCGCAACGGCAACGGCCGGAGCTTCGCCCCGGCCCAGACCGACACCTACCTGTTCGACGTTCCCGCGGGAGCGAAGGACCTGACCGTCGATCTGGCGCTGTCCGGTACGCCCGCCAACCAGGTCATCGCTCACCTGTCCGACCCGAGCGGCGAGCCGGTGTCCACCGACACCAGCTACCTGCCGA
>JAYVYM010000062.1:0-2500 GCA_043784245.1 Frankiales bacterium | reverse complement strand
TCGGTTGCGTCGAACAGCCGCGAGCGAATGAGGAAGCGCACGCCGCGGGGGGCCTCGACGCTGAACCCGCTGCCCCGCCCTGGTACGACGTCGACGGTGAGGTGGGTGTGCTTCCAGTACGCGTACTGCGGGCCGGATATGTAGAACGGCGTCGTGTCGCGCGCCGTCGGTAGGTTTCCGAGGTGGATGTCTCGGCTGCCGACGCGAAACTCCGGCCGCGGATAGCACATCGGGCTGCTGCCGTCGCAGCACCCGCCGGACTGGTGGAACATCAGCGGGCCGTGCTCTTCCTCAAGGGACGCCAGCAACTCCAGGGCCGCCGGGGTGGCCATCACGCGATCGAGCCGGGACAACGTCGCCTCTCTGTGCCTTTGGGGCCTGCGGCGCCGCCCTTGCGGGGCGGCGCCGCAGGTCAGTCGGTCTAGAAGAACCCGAGCTTGTTCGGGCTGTAGCTGACCAGCAGGTTCTTGGTCTGCTGGTAGTGGTCGAGCATCATCTTGTGGTTCTCACGGCCGATGCCGGATGCCTTGTAGCCACCGAAAGCGGCCCCGGCCGGGTAGGCGTGGTAACAGTTCGTCCAGACCCGGCCGGCCTGGATGTCGCGGCCGGCCCGGTAGGCGATGTTCCCGTCCCGTGACCAGACCCCGGCGCCCAGCCCATACAGGGTGTCGTTGGCGATCTTGATGGCATCGTCGTAGTCGCGGAACGTCGTCACGGACACGACCGGGCCGAAGATCTCCTCCTGGAACACCCGCATGTCGTTGGTGCCCTTGAACACGGTGGGCTCGACGTAGAACCCGCCCTCCAGACCCTCGACCGTGCGCTTGCCACCGCCGATGAGAATCTCGGCGCCTTCCTGTCGGCCGATGTCCATGTACGCCATGATCTTCTCGTACTGGTCGTTGCTGGCCTGCGCACCGATCATCGTGGTCGGGTCCAGCGGATCGCCGGACACGATCGCCGCGACCCGGGCCAGGACCTTCTGCATGAACGCGTCGTAGATGGACTCCTGGATCAGCGCCCGGGACGGGCAGGTGCAGACCTCACCCTGGTTGAGTGCGAACAGCACGAGGCCCTCGACGGCCTTGTCCAGGAACGCGTCGTCGTGCGCCATGACGTCGGCAAAGAAGATATTGGGGCACTTGCCACCCAGCTCGAGAGTCACCGGGTTCAGGTTTTCCGACGCGTACTGCATGATCAATCGTCCGGTGGTGGTCTCGCCGGTGAAGGCGACCTTGGCAACTCGGTCGCTGCTCGCCAAGGGCTTGCCGGCCTCGACCCCGAACCCGTTGACGATGTTGAGGACGCCCTCCGGGAGCAGGTCCCCGATCAACTGCGCCAGCAGCAGGATCGACACCGGGGTCTGCTCGGCGGGCTTGAGCACGACGCAGTTGCCCGCAGCGAGCGCCGGAGCGAGCTTCCAGGTCGCCATGAGCAGCGGGAAGTTCCACGGGATGATCTGCGCGACCACGCCCAGCGGCTCGTGGAAGTGGTAGGCGACGGTGTCGCTGTCGAGTTCGCCCGCCGAGCCCTCCTGGGTGCGGATCGCCGCGGCGAAGTACCGCCAGTGGTCGACCACCAGCGGCAGGTCGGCGGCGAGGCATTCGCGGATCGGCTTGCCGTTGTCCCAGGTCTCGGCGACCGCCAGGCGCTGCAGGTCGGTCTCGATCCGATCGGCGATCTTGTTCAGGATGGCGGCACGTTCCGTTGCCGATGTCTTGCCCCAGGCGTCCTTCGCCGCGTGTGCGGCGTCCAGCGCCAGCTCGACGTCCTCGGCGGTCGAGCGGGCGACCTCGCAGAACACCTCACCCGAGACCGGCGAGGCGTTGTCGAAGTACTGGCCCTTCACCGGTGGCACCCACTTGCCGCCGATGTAGTTGTCGTAACGACGGTCGAACGTGACCAGGCTCCCGGCCTCACCGGGCTTTGCAAACACCATCAGCGCTGTCCTTTGATCATGGCCGCGTGGTACGGACCGACCCGGGGAACGTACTCGGCCGAGGCGAAGATCACATCTTGTATGCACGGCGCTAGGTTCAGCTCGTAGCCGCACGAGCGGCTCAACGTGGTCCCCGGTCACGCAGCTGCAGTCGAGCCGCTCGCGCCCTACTGAGCGGTGTCGGCTTGCCGGCGCCCGCCGGGGCACCCGGATCGTCGACATCGATGCCGATCGCACGTTTTCGATCACACGGCCGGCGGGATGCAGCGCACTCCGCATCGAAGTGCCGGAGCTCGGCCTCGTCGAGCGCCGGCTGCACTGGCAGGCACTCGCCCCATGGCTCGAAGTCAAGGACCTCGGCATGGTCGCGCGGACCTTCCAGCTCGGCTCTGCCGACCGCGCGGCGGCGGTACGTCGGGCTGGTTCCGCGCGGACCGTGGAAGCACTATGGCAGGCCTGCCGCGAGCAATCGCGCGACCAGCTTGAAGGGCTGGCCGACCTGATCGTTTCAGCGGTCAGCTGGGACGACCTCGTGCTGCCCGCCAGGCAAAAAGGAACCCT
>JAYVYM010000061.1:0-10319 GCA_043784245.1 Frankiales bacterium | reverse complement strand
GCGAGACCGGTGGGCCGCCCCAAGCCTTCAACGACGAGTCGGCCCTGGTGAGCGCGGCGTCGGCGAGTGCCAGGCAGCTGTCCGCGGCGCCGGACCACGACGCCGCGAGCGCTACCGTAAGCGAGCACAGGGGCGGGACCGCAATCGCAAACTCGCAGGTCGCGGCGACCGGGCTTCGGCTTCTCACCGGGCGACGGACGGGCTTCTCCATGGCGAATGGCATTGCTGTCCCGGCCTTGCCCATGCTTCCGGCACACCCCTGCGGGTACGGGCGAGGGTGACCTGCACCGGGACGACAGCACTACAGGTACGGCAGGCCGCGTCGAGGCCAGCCCGTCAACTGGTCTCTTGACGGGGGATGAGCACCGTGATGGCCCCGCAGTCGTCGCGCAACAGGCATCCCGAGGATCGGGACACCTGTCGGAGACAAGCATCGATAGGCCCGTCGTGGTTCGCTCCGACGATCAGCTAGGAGGGGGCGCATGGAGGTGGTCATCATGGACAGCGGTCGATCAACCTGTACACACGTCTGTCGTCACTGTCCGTCGCCTAGTCGCCGAGCGGTGGCGATGATCCGCGTCGTTCCGCAGCGATGACCCAGGGCTTCACCGCTCCGACCGTAAACAACCGTCACTCTGTGCCACCATTGCCCCATGCCCAGCTGCAGCACTCCCCGCATCGCTCGACCGACCGCTTCGTCCACGAGGTCTCAGTGACGGCGGCGGGGGCGCCGGCCGCGTGGAGTGACCCGCTGCCGGGCACGGATGCGCAGCCGTCACTACCCGAATTGAACGGCGTCGCCCGGACGCGAAGCGTGCCGGCACAACCCGTGCCTGCACTCAGGGACCAGCCGTTGACCCGGCTGCGGATCGCCATGCTCGGTACGCGGGGAGTCCCGGCGAGCTACGGGGGCTTCGAGACCGCTGTGGCGGAAGTCGGTAAGCGGCTCGTCACGCGCGGTCACGAGGTGACTGTCTACTGCCGGGGGGCGGCGGACCCCGTCGCTGAGTACCTGGGGATGTCCCTCGTGCACATGCCCGCCATCAACAGCAAGACGCTCGAGACGCTTTCGCACACCGGTGTGTCGACCGTGCATGCGCTGATCCGGCGGACCCCTGACGTCGCGCTTCTGTTCAATGCGGCTAATTCGCCCTTCCTGCCGCTGCTGCGAGCACGCGGGATACCGGTGGCCACGCACATGGACGGGCTGGAATGGCGAAGAGCGAAGTGGGGTGGCGGGGGTCGCCGCTACTACCGGATTGCCGAGCAGATGGCCGTCCGATGGTCGGACGCCATCATCGCCGACGCCCAGGGGATCGCTGACTACTACCGAGACGAGTTCGGCGCGAGATCACATCTCATCACCTACGGTGCACCGATCTTGCTCGGTGGCGATCATGGGCGGCTTGCCGAGCTCGGCCTCACACCGCTCGGCTACCACCTCGTGGTGGCGCGCTTTGAGCCAGAGAACCACGTTGACCTCACCCTTGATGGCTACCTGCGCTCCGGTGCGACGAAGCCGCTCGTCGTGGTTGGGTCCGCTCCACACGCGGGCGTCTACACCCGGAAGATCGAGGCCTTGGCAGCCAAGCACGAGGGTATTCGCCTGCTGGGATCGGTCTGGGACCAAGAGCTGCTCGACCAGCTCTACGCCAACGCCTACACCTGCCTACACGGGCACTCCGTAGGCGGCACCAACCCCAGTCTGCTGAGGGCCATGGGGGCGGGCAGCGCGGTGCTGGCGTTCGACGTGGTCTTCAACCGCGAGGTGCTGGGCGAGGATGGCCGCTATTTCGACAGTCCTCGCCAGCTCGCCGATCTGCTGCTCTCCGCTGAAGCGGATGAAGGCGACGTCGCACGCCGGGGCGCCGCGCACCAACGGCGGGCGGACAAGCACTACCGTTGGGATGACGTAGCCGAGAAGTACGAATTCCTGTGCCGCCAGTTGAGCTCGCGATGGGATGTATCGCCCCGTGCCGATGGCAGACGCATCCGGCGGCTGGTGTCGAGGTGAGCAGCGTGTCGGACTGGCCTGCACACTCGCTGTCTCACGACGGGCGATCCCCCGCACCGTCAAGCCAGGCGCCACCTGGGCGCGCAGGAAGGATTGCGCTGCAGACCGGTCGCGCCATCGTGCGGGGGGCCGGCCTTGCCACTGCAGCCTGGCGCCCGCTCCCGGACTTCCTCGTGATCGGGGCCAAGCGGGGTGCAAGTACGTCGCTTTACCACCACCTCCTGCGCCATGAGCAGGTCGTCCCCCTCTTTCCGCGGCCGGAGCACCTGCCAAAGGCGACCCACACCAAGGGCGTGCACTATTTCGACTCGAACTACGAGCGTGGAGAGCGCTGGTACCGGTCACACCTGCCCTCGCAGCGCAGCCGTCAAGCGGTCGCGCGCGCGATCGGTCTGACCGTTGTGACGGGCGAGGCGTCGCCCTACTACCTCTTCCACCCCCTGGCGCCACCCCGAGCTGCGGCTTTACTGCCGCACGTGCGGCTGATCGCCCAGCTCCGCGACCCCGTCGAAAGAACGTTCTCGCACTGGAAGGAACGTCGGCGCGCTGGTATGGAGCCGCTGAGCTTCGTGGACGCGCTCGCGGCGGAGGATGAACGCATCGGTCAGGAAGCGGAACGGCTACTCGACGACCCGTGTGCTGGGCATTACGCCCATGAGCAACAGTCCTATGCCCGGCAGAGCGAGTACGTGACCTCGGTCCGCCGGTGGCTCGAGCACTACCCGTCGTCCCAGCTCCTGGTGGTGACGACCGAGGCGTACGTGCACGACAGCCAGGCGGTGCTCGACGACGTCTGTGACCACCTCGGACTGCGGCAGCGGGAATTGCCTGGCGCCGAGCGGCTCAACGCGACGCGGGCGGACGACCTCGCGCCTCAGGTACGCACCAGGCTCGAGGCCCGGTTCGCTCCGTACAACGATCAACTGGAGCGGCTCCTGGGGCGCCCGCTTCCGTGGTCCTAGGTGGCTCTGCGAGCAGCTGAAGCCGCAGCCGGCGTGTTTGTCAGGTTCCCGCCGGGCTGGCAGAACGTGCTCGTGCCGATGACGCCACGGGGAGCGACCGCCCTCGGTACGACCCTCTACACGGCGTCCCGGCGGGGTCCCCTGCTGGCCCAACGCGCGTTGTGGGCCGTAGCCCGGGCAGGGGGCGCGCGATTGCTACCCGGGCCACGGGAGCACTGGAACACCCCCGTCGAGGACCCGGCCTGGACGCGCCTGTGGGAGGCCTGGTCAGATCTACTCGGTGGTGTCGGCGGTCTGGCCGTCTACGAGCGGCCTCAGCGCTCTCGCACCGGGCTGCTCCTGGCGCTCTGGAACCCGGGCGCGTCCCTGGTCGTGCGTCTGCGTCACGGGCCCAGCGGAATCGCGGCCGAGCAACGCGTGGCGTCGAGTGCGTGCGAACTGGGTGCGGTGACCTTCCGGGTGCCAAGAGTCCTTGGCCAGGGCACCGAAGACGGCTGGGACTGGGTCGCGTCCGAAGCGATGGCGAGCCGGCCCCACCGGCCCGTCCTGAAAATCACGTCGGGGCTACTCGCCGAGGTAGCTGCCACCGTGGAGCGCGGACTGGAACGCCCGGCTGTCACCCCGTCGCACTGGCGGCCGGCACACGGCGACCTGACCCCATGGAACCTGCGGCGGGCTGCGCACACGACCTGGCTGATCGACTGGGAGGACGCCGGTTGGGCTCCCCCGAACGCCGACGCCGTCTACTTCGAGGCCTGTGCCCAGACCTTGGGCGTGCGTCCGGCAGGCCCTGCACGGACGGGGACCGGGGAGGCGCGGAACTACTGGCGGGAAAAGATCTCCGCGCGGGCCTCGGGGGACGCGGATGCGGGCCTGCAGGCCCGCCTGCTTGACGCCCTCGCGATGCCTGAACAGGGATAGGCACCGGGAGTCGCGCGGTCACTGGTCGCGAGCCCGCTGGTCGCAGTCAGCCCACGACGCCGGTGAAGACGGCCGGAACGTGCACGCCGTCGAAGTCCACAGACAGCGTGACGTCCTGCAGCGCAGTTAATGGGATCGAGAATGTGTAGGCCGCAGTTGAGGACCCGTGCGCAGCAAGCAGACCGGTGAAGTCCTGGACATTGTCGGCGTAGACGGGAGCAGCCAGTTGCCGGCCGGGGCCGTAGTGCGCCTCGACCACCACGGCCGCAAGGTCGATGGGCGCCTGCGCGCCGTTGGTGAACGTTACTCCGAAGGTGCTGGTAGGGCTCCCCGTCATGGCTCCGGCGCCGGTCGCAGTGACGATGTCGTGGGTCGTCTTGGTTACTGCGACGGCCAAGCCGTCTTGGTAGGTCACCGGGGCGCTGAATCTGGCCGGGACCGCGGGGAGTCGCTTAGCGAGCGGTACGCCCACGGACCTGCTGACGGACGAGGGCTGGACCGGCATGGGCGCCTGTCGAGCAGTCGGCGCGCCTGCAGGACCGGACGTCGGGGGCGTTGCGGAAGGCGTTGAGGAGGGCGAGGATGAGGGTCCACCGGGGGCGGGGCCCGTGGCCCCGGAGGTCGAGCCGTGCACCTGTGCTGTGCAGGCCGTGCCCGCGGCCATCAGCAGCAGAACGACCAGGTATCCGCGCACAGCCTTCACTCGCTAATCCTCATGACTACGGAGTGTAAACGAGCAGGCGCGCGTAGGAGACCTGGCGTCAAGACTGCGAACAACACGCGTTCAGAACGGCGGCCACGGGATCGCCGGCCAGTCCCCCGACGGCTGCGGGTGACGGCGACTGGCGAGCAGCCCGTCCACCCGCTCGACGGTGCGCCGTACCTCACGCCGGGTCAGCAGGTCGTGCAGGCCGTTGCCGAGTGGGCCGTCCAGCTCGGCCCGCAGCCGCGACAGCACCTCCACGGCCTCATCGGTGAGCGCGTCCCCGCGCCACTGCCAGAGCAGCGTGCGCAGCTTGTCCTCCACGGAGAAGCAGATGCCGTGGTCGACGCCCTGCACCCGTCCGTCGGACCGGGGCAGCAGGTGGCCGCCCTTGCGGTCGGCGTTGTTGACGATCGCATCGAACACCGCCATCCGCCGCAGGTCGACGTGGTCACTGCGGGCCAGCTCGGTCAGGTCGACCGTCTCGTCCACATCGACCCACAGCTGGCACATCCCGCTGCCGTACGGCCCGTCGCGCAGCACCGTCGGTGGTACGACGTCCCACCCCGAGGCCTCGCTGACGAGGTACGCCGACACCTCGCGGCCGGCCAGGGTGCCATCGGGGAAGTCCCACAGCGGCCGCTCCCCGCGTACCGGCTTGTACACGCAGGCTGCCGTGACGCCGTCGAGCTGCGCCGCGCAGTACAGCGTCGCGTTCGAGGCGTCCAGCAGGCGACCCTCGACCGACAGCTCACCTTCGCGCAGCAGGCGCAGGGCGTCCTCGAGGTCCAGCGTGGCGGGCACCCCCGTAGTGTCCGGCACCTCCCCCGGCTGCGCCGCCCCGATCAGCGGCGGTGTCCGTTCTGACGCGGGCAGACATGCCCCTCGGCATCCAGCGGCAGCCCGCACAGCGGGCAGGGCGGCCGCCCGGCCGCGACCACCCGCTGAGCCCGGACCACGAAAGCCCGGGCGTTCTGCGCCGTGAGGTGGACCCGCAGCGCGTCGGGCCCGTCGTCGGCGTCGCTGAGCGGCTCCACCTCCTCGCCCTGCTCCACGGCGGGGGCCTGCGCCAGCGCCTCCACGAGAACGCGTTCGCTCTCGCCGTCCCAGGCCAGCCCCATCGTGCCGACCCGGAACTCCTCCTCGACGGGCGCGTCGAGCGAGGCGGTGTCCTCCAGCTCGCGGCCCGCGTCCGCCGGTAGCGCCGCGCCGCTGCGCCGGGCGGTCTCGAGCAGCTCCTGGAGCCGCTCGGCCAGCACCTGCACCTGAGCCTTCTCCAGCGCGACGGAGACGGTGCGCCCGCCACCGCTGGCCTGCAGATAGAAGGTGCGGTCGCCGGGCTGGCCGACCGTGCCGGCGACGAAGCGGTCCGGTGGGTCGAAGTCGAAGATCGTCCTGGCCACGGTTCGACCCTACGTGGCCGCGCCGGTGCCGCCACCCACAACGGCGTCCGAGCTGGCCTTGCGGCGGCGGCCCTTCGCAGGCGGCAGGAGATCGGTGACACCGCCGCCCGTGTCGTTGACGCGCACGACGAACGGGCGCAGCTCGGTGTACCTGATCACGGTCACCGAGCACGGGTCGATGGCGATGCGCTGGAAGGAGTCCAGGTGCAGGCCCATCGCATCGGCGACGACGGCCTTGATGACGTCGCCGTGCGAGCAGGCCAGCCAGGTCGCGGTGGGCCCGAGCCGGGCGTTCCAGTCGCGGACGGCTGCGACCGCCCGGTTCTGGGTCTCGCGCAGCGGCTCGCCCTCCGGGCCCGGGAACACGACCGCGGACGGGTGGTTCTGCACGACCTTCCAGAGCGGGTCCTTGGCCAGCTCCTTGAGCGGTCGCCCCGTCCAGTCGCCGTAACGGCACTCACCCAGCCGGTCCTCGACCTGGACAGAGGCCTCGCGACCCTTGGCGATCGCGGCCGCGGTGTCGAGGCAGCGGTCCAGCGGGCTGCTGACGAGCGCGTCGAACGGCACCGGGAGCAGCCGTTCGGCGACCGCAGCTGCCTGCTGCTGGCCGCGCTCGTCAAGGTGCAGACCGGGCGTCCAGCCGGCGAGCACCGGGCCGGTCAGGTGCGTCAGGCCGTGGCGTACGAGCACGACGGTGGTCACCTGCAGATCTTAGTGGGCGTGCTGCCGGCCCTACAGATAGCCCTTGCGTTTGAACAGCGTGAACAGCCCCACCACGGACCCGATGAGCAGCACCGCCGAGGACACGAAGCCCGAGGTCTGCGAGAAACCGGGGTAGGGCACGTTCTGCCCGTAGAAACCGGTGATCGCGGTGGTCACAGCCAGGATCGCGGCGTACGCCGTGAGCTTGCCGATCGAGATGTCGAGCCGGTTGCTCTGCAGGGTCAGGTTGGTCTCCAGGATCGTGCCGACCAGGTCGCGCAGCCCCTCGGTCCACTCCGAGGCGCGCAGCACGTGGTCGTACACATCCTGGAAGTACGGCAGCGAGTCGGGCGTCACGACCCCGACCTCACGCCGCATCAGGGTGTTGACGACCTCGCGCATCGGCAGCACCACCCGGCGCAGCATCACCAGCGATTTGCGTACGTCGAAGCTGCGGCGCTGCAGCTCGGTGGAACGCGGCTTGGCGTCGAACAGCACGTCCTCGAGGGTCTCGATCACCTCATCGAGCACCTGCACGGCGTCGAAGTAGCCATCGACGAGCAGATCGAGCAGCCCGTGCACGAGGAAGCCGACGCCGTGTGTCGACAGCTCGGGAGGCGCGTCGTCCCAGCGCGCGAGCAGCGGCTCGACCTGCAGGCCGGCGCCCTTGCGCACGGTAACCAGGGCGCGCGGGGTCAGGAAGGCGGCCACCTCGGTGATCTCGGTCTGCGCGGTGTCGTCGCCGAGCGCCACCACGTAGGAGGACATGAACAGGTGGTCGGCGTAGCGGTCGACCTTGGGCCGCTGGTGCTCGTTCACGGCGTCCTCGACCGCGAGCGGGTGCAGCCCGAGCTCCTCGGCGATGGCCGCCAGGTCGGCGGTGTCGGGCTGCTCCAGGTCGAGCCAGACGGCGACGCCGTCCTGCTGGAGAAAATCGCTGATCCGCCCGACCGCAAAGCCCTCCTCGATGACCTGACCGTCGCGGTAGGCCCGGGTGTGGGCGCGGCAGGACGTGCCACCGCGGGCCCGGCAGGCCGCCTCCGCGTCCACACCGGCGCTCTCCTCGACTGCGGTCACGGCTGGCTCCTCGCGCTGGACGGTCGCGGACCGGTCAGGTCGCTGCCTGGAACCCCACCACGGCCAGCACCACCACGCCCAGAGCGACGCGGTAAGGCACGAAGGCCGTGATCGGGTGCCGGGCGACGAAGCGCAGCAGGAAGGCGATGACGGCGTACGCCACCCCGAAGGCGACCACGGTTGCCAGCAGGATCGTGCCCGTACCGGTACTGCCGGCGCTGGCGTCCTTGAGCTCGTACGCCCCGGCCGCGAGCAGCGCGGGGATGCCGAGCAGGAACGACAGCCGGGTGGCCGACACGCGGTCCAGGCCACGCAGCAGACCTGCCGAGATGGTCGCCCCGGAACGGCTGACGCCGGGAACCAGGGCGAGGCACTGAGCCAGGCCGATCAGCAAGCCGTCCAGGACGGTGAGCGAGCGTTCAGGACGGTCCTGGGTGCCTCGGCGCTCCGCGACGACGAAGACCGCGCTGAAGATGATCAGGCCGAGCGCGATCGTGACCAGCTGCTTGTCGATGCTCTTGATGACGTTGCGCAGGGCGAAGCCGACAACGGCGATCGGCAGCGAGCCGACCACGACGGCCAGTGCGAACCGGAACTCGGGGTCCCGACGCCCCGAGCTGCTGGTCAGCCCGCCGAACAACGCCGTCACAAGCGCCAGGATGTCCTTGCTGAAGAACACGACGGCGGCCAAAATGGCGCCGACCTGGACGACGGCGGTGAACCCGATCAGGTCGTCCCCCTGCTCGAGGCCCAGCAGCTTCTCGGTGATCAGCAGGTGGCCGGTGCTGGAGACGGGGAGGAACTCCGTGACCCCCTCGACGACACCCAGCACCACGGCCTGCACGACGTTCACGAGTCCTCCGGTGTCTGTGCGGGGGGCGTGGCGCGCAGGCGGACGACCACACCGGTGATCACTGCGAGGGCCAGACGGTAGAGGCTGAACTTGATCAGGGCCTGACCGGCGCGCCGGGACGCGTGGCGCGAACCGGCCCAGCCGGTCAGCGCAGCCGCGGGGACGCCTGCAACCAGCGGACCGGCAAGGCCGCGCAGGACCGCCCGGTCGGCGCGGGCCAGCGTCAGTGCGGCGGCCCCCGCGGTCACCGGCAGCGACATCAGCAGCGCGAAGCGCTCCGCCTCGGCCCGGCCGACCCGGGCCGATCGCAAGGCGGTCAGCGCGGCGCCCGAGCGGGAGACGCCGGGGGCCAACGCGGCGACCTGCGCGAGCGCGGCGAGGCCGGCCTCCCGACGGCCGACCGTGCGGTCCTGCGGCCGGCGGTCAGCGGCGGCCAGCGCGACTCCCCCCACGGCGAGCAGCGCGGCGAGCTGGGCGGGCCGGCCGAGCCGTTGCTCGACGGCGTCGGCTGCGAGTAGCCCCGCGACCGCGGCGGGCAGGCAGGTCGACGCCGCGAGGGCCAGTGTGCGCGCCGGTGGCCGGTCGGCCAGCAGGGCCACCGCGATGCCGGCGCAGGACCCGGCGTGCAGGCCCGCCGCGAATGTCGTACGCGGGGCGGGCAGCGGCCAGCCGAGCAGCCACGGCACCAGGGTGAGGTGCGCCGAGCTCGAGACCGGGACGACCTCCGTCGCACCCTGGAGCGCGCCGAGCAGCAGCGCGCGAGAGGTCCTCAGCTGCCGACGCCGGACAGCTCCAGGGCCTGCACGGCGGTCCGCAGTGTCGCCAGCTTCTCCGCGATGGTGCCGGCGAACGGCGACAGCGTCAGGGTCGTGACCCCGCTCTCGGCCAGCTGGACCATCTTGTCCGCGATCCGCTCCCGGCTGCCCAGCAAGGCCGTGGCGTCCAGGAACTCGAAGGGGACGGCCTGCCCAGCGCCGTCGTAGTCGCGCCCGAGGTAGCGGTCCTGGATCTGCCTGGCAGCATCCTCGAAGCCCATCCGGACAGCCAGCTGGTTGTAGAAGTTCTGCTCCCGGCTGCCCATCCCGCCGACGTACAGGGCTGCGTACCAGCGGATCGGATCGGCGCAGGCCCGCGGGTCGTCGCCGACCACGATCGGCATCGTCGGTACGACGTCGAAGCCTTCCAGCGTCTTGCCGACCTTCGCGCGACCGGCGGCGATCGAGGCGAGCTGGTCCTTCGCGAAGTCGGGCGAGTAGAAGATCGCCAGCCAGCCGTCGAACAGCTCGCCGGACAGCTCGAGGTTCTTCGGACCGACCGCAGCGAGGTACATCGGGATGTGTTCGCGGACCGGATGCACCGTGAGCTGCAGCGCCTTGCCCGGACCGTCCGGCAGCGGCAGGACATAGTGCTTGCCTTCGTAGCGAACCTTCTGCCGGGACAACGCAAGCTTGACGATGTCGCTGTACTCCCGGGTCCGGGCCAGCGGCTTGTCGAAGCGCACGCCGTGCCAGCCCTCACTCACCTGCGGGCCCGAAACGCCGAGCCCGAGCCGGAAACGGCCGCCAGACAGCGTGTCCAGGGTGGCGGCGGTCATCGCGCAGTTCGCCGGCGTGCGGCCGGGAATCTGGAAGATCGCCGAGCCGATGTCGATCCGCTCGGTCTGTGCGGCGACGAAGGCCAGCAC
>JAYVYM010000060.1:0-12806 GCA_043784245.1 Frankiales bacterium | reverse complement strand
GCATCGGCGAGCAGCGCCACCTCCGACGGCAGGCACAGCGGGCTGACCAGGCCGGCCGCGTAATCCGTTGCTGCGTTGACCTCATCGGCCGTCGCCGGGCGCAGCGTGTGCGCCCCGAGGGCGATCAGCACCGCGCTGGGCTCGGGCACGACGCCGGCGTGCACCAGGACAGCGACGAACCCGCGGTCGGTGCTGTAACAGCGGACCGCGAGGCAGGAGGTCGCCTCGACCCCCAGCGCCTGCGGCAGCTCGTCCGCCGTCGTCACCATCCCGCTCAGCCGGACGACCTCGTGAGCCACGTCACGGGCAAGCAGCTCGCGGTGGACGTCCAGCGCACCTCTCACCTGCAGAAAGGTACCCGCCGGCGCCTCCTGTCGACGCAGCCAGTCAGCCGTTGCCACCAGCTGTCATGATGTTGCCGGCAATCTTTTGAAGCTGTTCGCGGAGCTGGTCGAGCTCGGTGCGGGCCCGGTCGAGCGCGCTCTTGGTCTGCGGCCAGGTGCTGTCCCGGAACTGGGACGCGAGCTGGCCGTCCCAGACGTCCGGGTTGGACAGCACCTTGCCTTGGGCGTCGAGCTTGCTGATCTGCTCGGTGAGGCCGCCATTGATGATCGCCTGGACCTGGACGATGGCGGTCTTGGCCTGTTCGGTGGAAAGCACGCGTGCCGACACGGGTCGCTCCTGCGCTGGGGGGCTGGCTGGGACCGGCAACGTAATGCCGTCACGGCGAGCCGCGGACGGCTCCGGACCGTCCTGTGGAAAGCCTCCCCGGACTGTGGACAACGAGCCTGCGCGAGCGTGTGGCGCCGTCCGCACCCTGTGGGTGATGTCAGGGCCCGGGCGGCGTCGCGGCCTGCACGAGGGTCACTGCGGCGTCGCACACGACGTAGCCGCGGGCCACCGTCAGGGCGACGGGGGCCCGGCGCGGCAGCGCCGCCCCGAGCAGGTCGCCGTCGACGTCGATGGCCGGGCGCAGCAGCAGCCCCGTGCCGCTGCGACGGACCCGCGCCGTCCAGTGCCCGTATGCCGTCCGCAGCGCGTCGGGCCGGCCGCTCGCGACCACGAACAGGTCGGGCACCGGTGACGCGACCAGCGCGTCGAGCGCCCCCCCTGCGTCGTCGACAGCCTCCGCGTCGTCGACGAGCAGCACCGTCGGTCCGTCAGGGTGTTGCAGCACCCTGGCCACGTCGGCCAGCTCCCCGGCGGTCACCCACCGGTGCACCGCCGGGCAGCCGGCCAGCGGCGAACGGCGGCCGCCGGTGGCCAGCACCTGCATGCCGCCCTCGCGCAGCGCCTGCGCCAGGGTCCACAGCACGCCGGTCTTCCCGCTGCGCGCCGGCCCGGCCACCAGCACCGCGTCGCCCTCGTAGAGCGCCAGCTCGGCGACCGACAGGTCGGCCTCGGCGATGCCCAGCGGCACCGCCCACACGTTGGCGAGTCGCCGCGCAGGTCGGCCCAGGTCGGCGTACGACACCCGCGACGGCAGCACGCCGACGGGCTCGGCGCGGCGCGGCACCCCGGCCCAGCGGGCTGCGATCTGGGCCACCATCCCCGGCGCCGGAAGCCCGATCTGCGCCTGCAGCCGACTCGGGGTCAGGACGGCGCGCCCGGGGACCGGCGCCGGCAGCTCGTTGCGCGACAGACCCGCCGCCGAGTAGTCGAAGGCGTCGGCGAGTCGGAACAGCCACTTCTGGGTCGTCACCGACGAGAGCGGCAGCGGCACGGCTCCGGGCCGGTCCGCCGAGATCGCGACGCAGATGCCGACCTCCGGGCCGTCGGCGTGCACCCGCGCAAGCAGGTCCATCAGGTCCAGGCCCTCGACATCGTCGTAGGCCGCGCGCATCGCCGCGAGGTTGTCGAGCAGCAGCACGATGCGGGGCGGCACGGCGCCTGTTCGGGGCAGGTCTACGACCGGGGCCCGCCGCCGGTCGAGCTCCGCGCGCAGCCGCCGCAGCAGCCGGACCTGACGCTCCCGGTCGCCAGCAGCGACGACCGCGCCGGTGTGCGGCAGCGCCTCCAACGCGGCCAGGTCGCCGACACCGAAGTCCAGGGCGTACAGCTCGAGCTCGTCCGGTGAGCAGCGGCCCGCCAGCGAGAGCGCCAGCGCCAGCAGGGTCGTCGTCGTACCGCTGCCGGCGACGCCGAGCAGCAGCAGGCCACCCTCGGACAGGTCCCAGCCGACCGCGTACTGCGACTGCGCCGACGGCTCGTCGGCGAGGGCCACCACCGCGACCGCCGGGTCGGGTGCGTCGACCCTCAGGCCGGCGAGGTCGACCAGCGCCGGCAGCGGCTCGGGCCAGGGCCGCCGCGGCGCCGACCGACCGTCCTGCGCATGCGCGGCGACGACCGCGTCGACCAGCCGGGCGAGGTCGGTACGGCCGGCGCCCACCGGCGCACCGCCACCGACGGTGCGGCGCGGCGCCCGGCTGCGCGGCCCGAACACGAAGGGCGCCGCGTCGAGTCCGGTGTCCGAGCCGGGCTCGCTGACGCAGGTCACCAGCGCGGTCTGGATGGGCACCACCTCGCCGGGCCCGAGGCGGACGTACGCCCGGCCGGGCCGGTCGCGGCTGATCAGTGCCGCGGCTGTCGTACCGATGACGTCGGTGGAGTCGGCGCCGTCCTGCACCCGCAGCGCCACCCGCAGGTTCGTGTTGGCCTTGATGTTGTCGTTGACAGCGCCGGAGGGTCGCTGGGTCGCGAGCAGCAGGTGGACGCCGAGGGTGCGGCCACGCTGGGCGATGCCGACCAGCGACGCGACGAAGTCGGGCAGCTCCTTGGCCAGCGTCGCGAACTCGTCGATCACCACGACCAGGCGCGGCAGCGGTTCGACCGGGCCGAGCGCGAGGTATTCGCGCAGGTTGTCGGCGCCGGCAGTCCGCAGCGTGCGCTCACGGTGGTGCAGCTCGGCCTCCAGCGCCTGCAGCGCCCGGGCACCGAGCTGTTCGTCGAGGTCGGTCACGAGCCCGACGACGTGCGGGAGCCGCGAGCACACGTCGAAGGCCGCCCCGCCCTTGTAGTCGATCAGCACGAAGGTCAGGTGGTCGGAGTCGGCGTGCACCGCCAGTGCTGCCACCAGGCTGCGCAGCAGCTCGCTCTTGCCGGAGCCCGTCGTGCCACCGACCAGGCCGTGCGCGCCGTCACGGACCAGGTCCAGGGCGAAGACGCCCTGCTCGGTGACCCCGAGCGGGGCCAGCAGCCCGGGGTCGGTACCGCCGGCCCGCCAGCGCGCCTGGACGGCGGCGACGTCGACCTCACCGTGCGTCATGTCGAGCTCGAGCAGTGGCAGCAGGCGGACGCCCGCGGGCAGGCCGGCCCCCGCGACCGCGAGCTCCGGGTCGTCGAAGCGGGCCAGGTCGCGGGCGCAGGTCAGCGCGCGCTGAGTCGACAGGCCGGCGGCAAGGATCGCCTCGACCCGGCCGCCGTCAGCCAGGCGCAGCAGGGTGGCGCTGCCGTCCGCCCGTACGGTCAGCACCTGGTTGCAGGCAGCGGGCAGCGCGTCCTCGGTCGCCGCGACGACGATGCCGGCCACGCCTGGAGAGCCCGCGACCGGGCGGCGCGCGAGCGCCAGCATGTCGCGGGCGGGCGCGTTCTTGCCGGTCGTCAGCACGGCGGTGTCCAGCACGACGAGCACCGTGCCCGGCGCGGCGCCGCGGGCCAGGGCGCGCAGCAGGGCGTCGCTCCCGGCCGGCTCGGCCGACAGCCAGCGCTCGACGCCCGGCTCGGTCGAGCGGGTGTGCGGCAACCACTTGCACCACTCCCAGGCCCCACCCCGGTGGGGATCGGCGAACACGCCGACGGTCAGGTCGGCCGGCCCGGAGGTGACGGCCGCCGCGCAGAGCAGCGCCCGGGCGACCGCCAGCGCGGCCGGCCGGTCGCCGACGAGACCGACGACACCACCGCCGGACAGGTCGATCACGACCGGTGCGGCGACGAGGCGGCCCGCGCTGAGCAGCGCCGTCACGGCGGCTGCCGGGCGGGTGTGCTCGGGCAGCGGCGGTCGCCAGGGCTGGTCGGCGACGCCGACGGACAGCCGCAGGACGTCGGCGGACCCGGGGCGGCGCTCCCAGAGCCGGGTGCTCGGCAGCGCAGCGCGGCGCAGCACCTCGGCCGGGTCGGGCGCGAGCCCGCGCAGCCGGGTCCGCTCCCGCTCGGCGCCGTCGCGGAGCTGCCCGGCCAGCAGCCCGAGCGCGGCGTCGTGGCCGAGCCGGTCACGGTGGCTACCGACGCGGCAGCGGCGGCGTGACTCGTACCAGGTGCCGACGCCGAGCACCGGGCTGAGTGCGCTGAACAGCGCGAAGCGCGGGTCGCCGGTGACCATGACCAGCACAGCCGCCAGCACCAGCGGCCCGACCAGGGCGGCAACGCTGAACGACTCGGCCCGGCGCTCGGCGGGTTGCTCGGGCAGGGCGAGCGGCGGCTCGGGAGCCGGCGGGGCCGGTCGTGGCGGCCGGTTGAACGCCACCGTCCCGGCTGGTCCGACCTGCCGCCGCACGTCCAGGCCGAGCGGCCGGTCGCTGTCGTCGCGGGCCCGCACCTGCAGGTCCACCGGACCGAGCCGGACGGCGCAGCCCGGGTCGGCCGCCACCGACTGATCCCGGCGCAGCACCTGCTCTCCGACGATGATGGCGTTGCGGGCGCCGACGTCGGATACGTGCAGACGGCGCCCGGCCAGTGGGTCGCCGGAGAGCGCCAGCGTGCAGTGCTCGCGCGAGACGGCCGGGTCGGTGAGGTGGACGTCAGCCGCGGCGCCCCGGCCGACGAGCACCGTGCCGGTCAGTGGCCAGCGACCGCCCGCGTCGAGCCCGGCGGTGACGATGACGTCGTACGCGGTGGCCGGCGGTCGCGGGACGAAGGCCCCTGCGGCGTCGAGCTCGACCAGGCCGCCCTCGACCAGCCCGGCCTGCGTGAGCGGGCAGGTCGCGGGCAGTCGGCGACCGTTGACGACCACCGGTCCGTCGCCGAGCTCGGCGCCGGCCGCGCGGGCCAGGTCGCCGAGGGTCGCCTGCGGGTTGCGCAGCTCGACGTCGAGGTCGCGCTGACCGTCGGCGCTGCGTACGACGACCTGCACGGCCGCAGGCTTGCACGGTCCCGGCGAGCGCGGGCGCGTCTCCTAGCCTGCTGTGGATGGGCCTGTCCGAGCTGCAGCAGAACGCCGTGCGCGAGCTGCTGCGCGCTGCCCCGGTGGCCGGCGAGCTCGGCCGAAAGTTCGCCGCGGCCGGCCATGCGCTGCACCTGGTCGGCGGCTCCGTGCGCGACGCGCTGCTCGGCCGGCTCGGCGACGACCTGGACCTGACCACCGGCGCCCGGCCGGAGCAGGTGCTGTCGCTGGCCGAGGGCTGGGCGGACGCGACCTGGGACACCGGCATCGCCTTCGGCACGGTCGGGATGTCCCGGCGCGGCTTCAAGCTCGAGGTCACGACCTACCGGGCCGAGGCGTACGACCCCGGCTCGCGCAACCCGGCGGTGGCGTACGGCGACTCGCTGGTCGACGACCTGCGCCGCCGCGACCTCACCGTCAACGCGATGGCGGTGGCGCTGCCCGACTGGCGGGCCCCGGACGCCTTCGTCGACCCGTTCGGTGGGCTGGACGACCTCGCCGCAGGGCTGCTGCGCACCCCGGGCCGCCCGCAGGACTCCTTCAGCGACGACCCGCTGCGGATGCTGCGCGTCGCGCGGTTTGCCAGCCAGCTCGACTTCCGCATTGACCCGGCGGCCGTCGAGGCGATGACCGCGATGGCCGACCGGCTGGCGATCATCACTCGCGAGCGGGTCAAGGAGGAGCTGTCCAAGCTGCTGGTCGGGATGCAGCCGAGGCGCGGGCTCGAGCTGCTGGTGGGCACCGGGCTGGCTGCGTACGTGCTGCCGGAGCTGCCCGCGCTGCGCCTGGAGATCGACGAGCACCACCAGCACAAGGACGTGTACGAGCACACCCTGCAGGTCCTCGAGCGGGCCGTCCGGCTCGAGACGGACGGCCCCGACCTGGTGCTGCGGCTGGCTGCGCTGCTGCATGACATCGGCAAGCCTCGGACCCGGCGGCACGAGCCCGGCGGCGGCGTGTCCTTCCACCATCACGAGGTGGTCGGGGCGAAGCTGGCGCGCAAGCGGCTGCAGGCGCTGACGTACGGCAAGGACGTGGTGGAGGCGGTCACCCTGCTCACGGCGATGCACCTGCGCTTCCACGGCTACGGCCAGCCGGGCACCTCGCCGTGGACCGACGCCGCCGTACGCCGTTACGTCACCGACGCGGGGCCGCAGCTGGAGCGCCTGCACCGGCTGACCCGCTCGGACTGCACGACCCGCAACCGCCGGCGCGCCGCCGCCCTGTCCCTGGCGTACGACGACCTCGAGGCGCGGATCGCCCGGTTGCGCGAGCAGGAGGAGCTGGACCGGATCCGCCCGGACCTGTCCGGCGAGCAGGTCATGGAGCTGCTCGGCCTGCCCCCGTCGCGCCCCGTCGGGCTCGCCCTCGCGCACCTGCTGGAGCTGCGGATGGAGCACGGCCCGCTCGGCCACGACCGCGCCGTCGCCGAGCTGCTGGCCTGGGCGGCGTCCCGCGACCTGCCGGGGGCGTGATGTCACCCTGCCTGAAAGGCTCAAGTCTCGGTTGCGGGCCGCCTATGGGCTGCCATGGTCGTGTGTCCTGCCAGGGAACCGCTCAGTCCGCGACAGCGCCGGGTAGGGCCGGCTCCGGGTCGGTGCCGGTACGCCGCGTGCTCGCTGTGCCGTACACCAACGCCGTCAGCGCGTAGCCACCCGCGACGACGCCGATGACGAGGTAGCTCTTGCCGTTGTCGGGCAGCAGCAGCGCCGCGAGGCCCGCTGCGGAGACGAAGCTGGCGTTGAACGTCGTGTCGTAGAAGGAGAAGACCCGCCCGCGGTAGACGTCGTCCACGCTCTCCTGGAGCAGCGTGTCGACGCAGATCTTGCTGGCCTGGGCGGCGAAGCCGAGGAAGGCGGCGGCGACCAGGAACGCCCGGTGGGTGTATGGCACGCCGAACGCGACCTCGACGACCGCGGCGGTGGCGAACACCAGCGTGATCCAGCGCTGCGTGCCGATCGCGCGGGTCGCTCGTGGGGTGACGACGGCGGCCAGCAGCCCGCCGAAGCCGGAGGCGATCACGACCTCGGCGAGCCCGCCGACCCCGCGGCCGATCGCCCCGGTCTCGGTGTATAGCAGCAGGGTCGCGACGAAGGACAGCCCGTAGAAGAACCGGTGCGCGCTGATTGCCGCGAGGCCGCGCGCCGCCGGCCCGTGCGAGCGCACATGCCGGGCGCCCGCCAGGACACCCGTCAACACGCCGGCGAGCGCCTCCTTCCAGTGCCCGAGCGGGCGCTGGTCGGGGCCGAGCAGGTCCCGGCCGATGGTCCGGGCGAGCAGGGCGGTGACGACGTACAGCCCGCATGCGACCAGGGCGCTGCGGCTGGCCCCGAGGTCGCCCTCACCGAACACCCGGCGCAGCGCGACCGCGGCGCCCCCGCCCAGGATGGCGACGCCGCCGCCGAGGGTCCCGGACAGCGAGTTGGCGATCACCAGCCGGCTGGGATCGACGACATGCGGCAGGGACGCCGACAACCCGGACAGCACGAACCTGTTCACCGACACGACGACCAGCGCGAGGATCTGCACCGGCAGGGCGGTCGCGCCGAACCCGGCCAGCAGCGCCGCGAAGACCACGACGAGCAGCGCCCGGCTGAGATTGGCAACCACGAGCACGCGCTGGCGTCGCCAACGATCCAGAAACACCCCGGCGAACGGCCCGACGAAGCTGTACGGCAGCAGCAGCACCGCGAAGCTGCTGGCCGCCTGCGGGGCGGAGGTCGCGCGCTCCGGGTTGAAGAACACTGCCGAGAACAGCGCGGCCTGGAACAGACCGTCGCCGAACTGGCCGAGCAGCCGGACCCGCAGCAGCCGCCGGAAGTCCGGGACGGACACCACGTCGCGCAGCGCCGCGGTGTCCTGAGTCACCGCTTCAGCCTAGGTCGGTCCGGCCCCCACGGCGGCTTGGCCTTATAGGCCGCCGTGGAGGCCGCTCGGTCAGTAGCCCGCGGCCTAGATCTCGTCCCCGACGACGTTGCCGAGGGCCTCGCCGCGGATCCAGGCCTCGAGGGCTGGCCGGGCGAGGTCGTCGCGTACCTGCACCGGCGGGGACTTCATGAAGTACGTGCTCGCCGGGTCGATCGGGCCGCCTTCGCCGCGGTCGAGGGCGAGCTTGGCGCAGCGGACCGCATCGATGATGACGCCGGCGCTGTTGGGGCTGTCCCAGACCTCGAGCTTGTATTCCAGGTTCAGCGGGACGTCACCGAAGGCGCGGCCCTCGAGCCGGACGTAGGCCCACTTGCGGTCGTCGAGCCACTGGACGTAGTCCGACGGCCCGATGTGGACGTTGCGGGCGCCCATGTCGTGCTCCATGTTCGAGGTCACGGCCTGGGTCTTGCTGATCTTCTTGGACTCCAGCCGGTCGCGCTCGAGCATGTTCTTGAAGTCCATGTTGCCGCCGACGTTGAGCTGGTAGGTACGGTCCAGGATCACGCCGCGGTCCTCGAACAGTTTCGCCATCACCCGGTGGGTGATAGTGGCGCCAACTTGGCTCTTGATGTCGTCACCGATGATCGGGACGCCGGCAGCGCGGAACTTCTCCGCCCACGCGGGGGTCCCGGCGATGAAGACCGGGAGGGCGTTGACGAAGGCGACCTTCGCGTCGATGGCGCACTGGGCGTAGAACTTCGCCGCCGCCTCCGAGCCGACCGGCAGATAGCAGACCAGCACGTCGGCGCGGGAGTCGCGCAGCGCTCGGACGACGTCGACCGGGCTCTCGTCGCTCTCCTCGATGGTCTCCCGGTAGTACTTGCCGAGGCCGTCGAGCGTGGTGCCGCGCTGGACCGTGATGTCCATCGGCGGCACGTCGGCGATCTTAATGGTGTTGTTCTCGCTGGCGAAGATCGCCTCGGAGAGGTCGCGGCCGACCTTCTTGGCGTCGACGTCGAACGCCGCAACGAACTCGATGTCGCGGACGTGGTAGCCGCCGAGCTCGACGTGCATGAGCCCGGGGACGCGGGCGGCGGGATCGGCGTCGCGGTAGTACTCGACGCCCTGGACGAGCGACGCGGCGCAGTTGCCGACGCCGACGATGGCTACACGGACGGCCATGCTTGCAGTCCTCTTCCTGTTCGGTGGGTGGTGCGGGGTCAGGGGGCAGGCGGTGCGGGCGGCCCGCCGCGGCGCTCGGTCTCGATCAGCTCGGTGAGCCAGCGGACCTCGCGCTCGACGGACTCGAGCCCGTGCTCCTGCAGCTGCAGGGTGTAGCGGTCCAGCCGGGAGCGGGTGCGCGTCAGCGAGGTGCGTACGCCCTCACGGCGCTCCTCGAGCCGAGAGCGCCGACCCTCGAGGATGCGGACCCGTACCGCGGGGTCGGTCTGACTGAAAAAGGCAAAGTGGACGCCGAACGTCTCGTCCTCCCAGGCGGACGGGCCCGCCTCCCCGAGCAGCTCGGTGAAGCGCTCCTTGCCCTCGGCCGTCAGCTTGTAGACGATCTTGCCCCGGCGCCCGGTCAGGGCGGGGGCGCCGGCCACCACCGTGGCGTCACCTTCGTCCTCGGCGATCCAGCCGTCATCGCGCATCCGGCGCAGGGTCGGATAGAGCGAGCCGTACGAGAAAGCCCGGAAGGTGCCCAGGGTGGCCTTGAGCCGCTGGCGCAGCTCGTAGCCGTGCAGGGGCGCCTCGTGCAGCAGACCGAGGACTGCGAGCTCGAGCACGAGCAGACCTCCCTCCGGTTGCTGACGCTGCGATGTATCACGGCGATACATCGCGCTGGGATGACGGACAGTACGTGTCAGGAGGCCGTGGCGCAACAGCCAGGTGTACGGGGTGCGTCGCCAGCCGGGGGCTGCACCCGGCTGCGTGACACTGGGACCGTGAGACGTCTCCGCTCGCTGCCCTGGAAGAAGATCGTCCTGGTGGGCGGTCCGTCGGCGCTGCTCGGCCTGCTGCTGCTGTTCGTGCTCGCCTACGTCCTGACCACCATCCCCCCGGCGAGCGCCGTGTCGCAGGCTCAGGCGACGGTGATCCGCTACGCCGGGGGCGAGGAGCTGGCCCGGCTCGGCACCAACCGCGAGCTGGTTCCGCTGACGCAGGTCAGCGAGCCGGCCCAGAAGGCGGTGCTGGCGGCGGAGGACCGCGGTTTCTACAACGAGCCCGGGATCAGCCCGAAGGGCATCTTGCGGGCCTTGTTCACCAATGTGCGGGGCGGCGGCTCGGTGCAGCAGGGCGGCTCGACGATCACCCAGCAGTACGCCAAGAACGCCTACCTGACCGCCGACCGCACCTACGCCCGCAAGGTGAAGGAAGTGTTCATCGCGTTGAAGATGACGCGGGAGCGCAGCAAGGAGCAGATCCTGGAGGACTACCTCAACACGATCTACTTCGGCCGGGGGGCGTACGGCATCCAGGCGGCCAGCAAGGCCTACTTCGGACCGGGAGCCAGCGCCGCGACGCTGACCGCTGAGCAGGGCGCCGTCCTGGCTTCGAGCATTCGCTCGCCGTCCGGGTACGACCCCGCCAAGCACCCGGACCTGGCGAGCGGTCGCTGGACGTACGTGCTGGACGGGATGGTGTCGCAGCGCTGGCTCGACGGCGGGCGGCGGGCGGCGATGGTCTACCCGAAGGTCGTCGCGCCCGGCACCGGCACCGTCGGCGCTGACCTGTCCGGCCCGGCCGGACACGTTGTCGATGCGGTCCAGGAGGAGCTGCTGCGCGACGGCTTCGCGGAGGACCAGGTCAACTCCGGCGGGCTCACGGTGACCACGACGATCGACAAGCGCGCGCAGGATGCCGCGGTCAAGGCGGTCCAGGCCGTCGACAAGGGCGACAAGGGTGACGCCGCGCTGCAGGGCGCGCTGGTGGCGGTCGTGCCCGGCGACGGCGCCGTACGCGCTTACTACGGCGGCGCGAACGGCTCCGGGCTCGACTACGCCGGCGGGATCGCACCGGGCGGCGCCGTCGTCCACCAGCCCGGTTCGTCGATGAAGCCGTACGTGCTGGCCGCCGCGCTGCAGCGGGGCATCTCGCTGTCCACGACATATGACGGTGACAGCCCCCAGACGATCTCCGGCCAGGTCGTCAACAACGCCGGTGGCGAGCAGGGCGGCCGGGCCGACCTCGTGACGGGGCTCGCGGAGAGCCTCAACACGGTCTACTTCCGGCTCGCCGTCGACGTGGGGCCGGCCAAGGTCGCCGACATCGCGCACGCCGCCGGCATCCCCGCCGACGTGCAGCTCGCGAGCCCGACGACCGGCCGCGCCGAGGGCGGGATCGCGCTCGGGCAGTACGAGGTGCACGTCACCGACCAGGCCGCCGGCTATGCGACCTTCGCCGCGCAGGGCAACCGCGCGACGCCGTACGTCGTCGGCAAGGTCGAGCGCGGCGGTCGCGTCGAGTTCACCGCGAAGCCGGTGGTCACCCGGGCGTTGCCCGCCGACGTCGCAGCCGATACGACGTACGCCATGCAGCAGGTGATCGCCTCGGGCACCGGCACGCGGGCCCGGCTCGCCGGCGGCCGCCCCGCCGCCGGCAAGACCGGCACCACCGACAAGAGCAACAACGTCTGGTTCTGCGGCTTCACGCCGCAGCTGAGCGCAGCGGTGTGGTTCGGCTACGGCGATCCGGGGCGTTCGGTCGCCGGTACCGGTGGCCGGGAGTCCAGCGGCGGCACGTTCAGCGCGCCGGTCTGGAAGGCGTTCATGGACGCGGCGCTGGCCGGGCAGCCGGTCCGGCAACTGCCGCCACGAGCTGGCGTCGGCCGCAACTCGGGCAGCGCCGCCCCCACCACCGCCCCGCCGAGCCCGACCCAGACGGTGCCGCCGAGCCCGACCCGCACCCCTGTACCGCCACCGACGGCGCCCCCCACGCCGACCGGCTCGCCCTCGCCGACCCCCAGCCGGTCGCCGTCCCGGACGCCGGCAGCCACGACGCCACCCCCGACCAGACCCGCTCCGACCGTGGGCGCGGCAGGCGACCCACCGTGACCCTGACGGCGCCGCGCACGCTGCCCTCGACCGGCGACCCATTCGTCGCCGGCGCCGTCACCGCGCTCGGTGGCCCGCCCGGTCCGCGGGCCAGGCTCGGCGAGCGCCGCTGGCTGTCCCCGCTGCGGTGCCTGGTGTTGCTGGCGCTCCTGACCAGTGCGCTGGGGTTCTGGCAGAAGGCGCCGTGCCGTGTGCACGACTGGAGCCAGGAGTACCAGTACACCCGGGCCTGCTACACCGACGTGCTCGCGCTGTACTACAGCGAGCAGCTCGATCAGAGCGCGAGGCCCTACCTCGACCATCCCGTCGAGTACCCGGTGGTCATCGGCGGCGCCATGGCGATGGTGGCATCGGTGTCCGACGACGTCGCCCGGGCGCTGCCCGGCGGCCGGGTCGCCGATGCCCAGGACCGGCTGTCTGCAGCCCGGGCACAGGGGCCGGGTTCCCCCGCCGATCTGCAGGCCGCACAGGCCTCGCTCGACACCGCGCTCGCCGGCGCGCGGGCGCGGAGCTTCTTCGACCTCACATGGGTGCTGCTGACCATCTGCGCGGTCGTCGTCGTCGTCACGACGGCCCGACTCGCCGGCCGGCGGCGGCTGTGGGACGCCGCCCTCGTCGCTGTCGCGCCCGGGCTGCTGCTGCACGCAACCACCAACTGGGACCTGATCGCCGTCGCGCTCGCCGGGCTCGGGCTGCTCGCCTGGGCGCGTCGCAACCCGCTGCTCGCCGGCGTCCTGCTCGGGCTCGCCACCGCGACCAAGCTCTACCCGGTGGTGTTCCTGGTC
>JAYVYM010000059.1:0-4882 GCA_043784245.1 Frankiales bacterium | reverse complement strand
ACCTGGGCGGCACCCCGTTCGTCGTCCTGATCACCGTCGCGTTGGCCATCTGGTGGTGGCGGCGCTACCGCCGCGCTGCCCTACTGCTCTCGGCGGCGGTGTTCGGCAGCGGCGCGATCACCGCCGCCGTCAAGCTCCTGGTGGCCCGCGACCGGCCGGCACGACCGCTCGCCATCGACGGTGCGGAAAGCGGCTTCTCGTTCCCGTCCGGGCATTCGCTCAGCGCCATGGCGCTGTACGGCACCCTCGCGTACCTCGTCGTCACCAGCGACCGGTCACGGCGCCGACGCACCTGGCTTGCTCTCGCGCTGATCTCCATAGCGGTCGTGGTGGCCTTCTCGCGTCTCTACCTCGGCTACCACTGGCTGAGCGACGTGCTGGGCTCGTGGGCGCTGGCAGCGCTCTGGCTGGCGGCCGTTGTCACGTTCGACCGGCTCCTCCGGCAGCGCCGGCTGGCCGGGCCCTTCGTCGGTCAGAGCGGTGAGGGGCACGTCCGGCCATCGGTGGCTCTCGGCGTGTCACGAGTTCCCGGTGAGACCCGGACCGGGATGGACGCGGGCCCCGGGGACACCAGCAGGATCTGGCAGGTGCCCTCGCCGGGCGCCACCATCTCCACCACGTAGCGCTGGCCGAGATCGGCTGTCAGCTCGATCCCGACGACCTGCAGGGTCGGGTACTGCTGTTTTAGCTGCAGCACAAGCCGCTGCCGCTCCGGGGCCTGCCGCCGCACGGTCGCGTCGCTGTCCGCATCGGCGCTGGAGCCGACCAGGCCGACGACCGACACGGCCAGCAGAGCCACCCCGGCGGCGCGCGTACGGCGACGGTGGGAGTGCCGTGCCCGCGGCCTGGAGCGGGCCGGCGCCCGCGGGCCCGCTACCGACAGCACCCGCGCCGGCCGTACCCCGTCCGGCTCGCGCGCCCGGACGGGCTCTGGGTCGACCGGGCGGCGCAGCAGGACCACGGCCTGCCAGGACAGCAGCGCCACCGCCGCGAGGGCAGCGAGTGCCAACGGCCACCTTGCCGATCCGTACAGCGGCGGCAGTGAGCAGAACGTGAGGCCGCCGGACATGGCCAGCAGGGCGACCCGGGTCTGGCGTCCGCCGGTGGCCGCGAGCACGAACAGGCCGGCGGCGAGGTACCAGGCGTACAGCGCGGGCAGGCACAACGCCGCCACGAGCAGCGCGCAGGCGGCTCGCCACATCGTGCGGTGGCCGGTGTGACCGGAGTCGTCACGGAGCTCGGCAACCACGAGCAGCAGCACCGTCGTGGCGCCGAGCAGCAGCGCGGCGAACTTGCCGGCAGATGGCAGCCCGGCGGACTGGACGGGCAGTAGCAGGAGCCGGCCCAGTGCACCCAGGCCCTGGCCGAGCAGGGTCGCAGGGGCGTACCAGGGGGGTGACCCTCCAGGGACACCGAGGGCGGCCAGGAACCCCCACGGGCGGTGCAGTACCGGCAGCGTGATGACGAACGGCAGGGCGGTGAGGGCGGCGGCCCGGCCGAGCAGGCGCCGCCGCGGCTCGCCGCTTCGCCACAGCGCCACGAGCACGAACGGCAGCAGCGGCAGGGCGGTGACCTTGACCGCGACGGCGATGGCAGCCAGGCCGTACGCGAGCCACAAGCGTTTGCGCACCAGTGCCAGCAGGCTCATGGCGGTCAGGCCCGCAAGGACGGCATCCAGGTGCACGCCACCGATCAGGTGCACGAGGGTCACCGGGTTCAGCGCCGTCAGCGCGAGCACCTGGGGCGCGCGGCCCGGCGGCGACAGTCGGAGCGCGACGAAGACGGCGGCGGCGACCCCCAGCACAGCCAGGAGCCGGAGCATCAGCACCCCGGCCGTGAGCCCACCGGTCGCCAGCGCCACCGCCCGGAACAGCACCAGCGCCACCGGTCCGTACGGCACCGGGGCAGAGCGCCACATCGGGTCGACTCTTCCAGCGGCGACGTCCGCCCCGAGCAGCACCGGCCCGCCGCTGTACGGGTCCAAGCCCCTCGCGACCATCTCGCCCTGCGCGAGGTAGGCGTAGCCATCCAGGCTGAGCAGCGGCGGTCCGAGCAGGATCGGCAAGGCCCATGCGGCGCCGACCAGGGCGACCGTGCGGAGCGACACCTGTCCGCGGACAGCCGCATCGACGAGGGCCCACCAACACGACACCAGCATTGCCAGGGCCAGCAGGACGACGACCGCGCTTCCGGTGCCGCCAGTCGTGGATGGCAGCAGCAGGCCCCGCAGCGACGGCTCCAAGGTGACCCCGAGGGGCACCGCGGCACGGCCGGAGGCAATGACCAGCGCGAAGGAGGCCGCAGCGCCCACCCCGGCCAGCACCAGGGGCGACGGACGCGACCCGTGCAGGGCCGCAGGCAGGCGGACCGGCCAGCTCGCGGTGGCCAGCCCACCACGGCGCAGCTGTGCTGGGAGCGCGGTCACCATGACAACATTCCACGCCGGGGGCCGGGTAGTCCCCTCCTGTGACCCGAGCCTCCCTGGATCTTTGCAACTGTCGCTTTCCGTGATTGTGGTGTCACGCAGACGACGATGTGGTCGGACGGGTAGGGGGCTGGCGTGGAGGACCGGGCACAGCTTCGAGCTGCGGCGGCAGAGCGAGCCGTCCTCCGCGGGCACCTCAGACGCGTCTGGGGGGTGCCGGGCACCGCGCTCGGCCTCGTCTGCGCACCCGCCGGGCTACCTGACCGCTGTTTCAGGAGCTGGCACTACTGGTGGCAGGCGCACCTGCTGGACTGCCTGGTCGACGCCCAACGCCGGGCGCCGAGTCGCCAGCGTCGCTCGCGTCTGCGATCGGTCGTTCGCGGGCACCGCCTACGCAACCTGGGTCCCCTCACGAACGCCTACCACGACGACATGGCCTGGTACGGGCTGGCGTTGCTGCGGGCGGGCGAGTTCTCCGGCGTGAGCTACCGGCCTGCGGTCGCGGTGCTCGGGCGAGTTCTCCGCGAGGAGTGGGACGCTGCTCCCGCCGGCGGTATCCCGTGGCGGAGCGGGGACACCTTCCGCAACGCGCCGGCCAACGGCCCGGCGGCCGTGCTGCTGGCCAGGCTGGGCGACCCCGCCCGCGCCGGGGCCATCAGCGACTGGATCGAGGCGAACCTGCTGGACTCGGCCAGCGGGCTGATCAGGGACGGCGTGCGCGACGGCGCCGCCGAGCCGGGTGACCGGATCTTCTACACGTACTGCCAAGGCGTCGTCCTCGGGGCGGAGACCGAGCTGATGACAGCCGACCGGGACGGCAGGCACATCGACCGCGCCTGCCGGCTGGTGCGGGCGATTGCCGCGCAGCTGGCGCCCGGAGGCATCCTGGTCGGCTGCACCGAAGGGGACGGCGGGCTGTTCGCGGGGATCACCGCGCGCTACCTGACGGGAGCCGCGATCCGCCTGCCGGTCCGGACCAGGGAGCAGCGCGCCGCCAGGGGTACGGCAGCGGAGCTGGTCCGCGCGTCGGCTGAAGCGGCCTGGCGGCACCGCAGGGTCGTCGACGGCAGACCACGGTTCGGGTTCGACTGGTCGGCGCCGGCCGGCCCAGCTCCCGCCGAGCTGTCGACGCAGCTCTCGGCCTGGATGCTGCTGGAGGGCGCTGCCGTGCTGGCTCGGTCCGTCGACTCCCGTGACGGCTGACCGCCCAGGATCGGCGCGCTCAACCCAGCGCAGCGAACGCAGCGGACAGCGCCCGCCCCAGGCACCTCGGCACCTGCGGTGGGTCGGTCCCGAGGCCGGCAGGGAGGTGTAGACGGCGGTACAGCACCGGCCCCGCGACCCCCGGTCGGGGTCACGGGGCCGGCGTGTTCCGGCGGCGTCGCTCGGCTAGAAGACGTCCTTGATCTTCTCGCCGGCATCCTTGAGGTTGCCCTTCGCCTGGTCGGTCTGACCCTCGGCCTTGAGGTCGTCGTTGCCGGTGGCCTCGCCGGCCTTCTCCTTGGCCTGTCCGGTCAGCTCCTCCACCTTGTTCTTCGCCTTGTCGATGAAGCTCATGCCTTCTCCTTGGTGACGATGGTGCCCGCCGGACGATCCGGCCGTACATGTCCAGAATGCCCTGCCGCGCTTAGTTGCGACAGATGACGGCTTGCTGCTAGGCAACCCGGGCGGCCGCCTTGGCGGTGACGACAAGGTCCAGCCGGACAGGTAGCTGTGGGTTGTCGAGGGCCTGTCGAACATCTGAGATGGCCCCGGTCTCGATGCGTCGCCGCAGCGCGGCGACATCGGCCCGGGAGTCCAGCTGCACCCGCAGCCGCAGCTCGGGGCTGAGTTCGTGGCCCGTGAGCCGGCCGCCGGCCGCGGCGACCCCGCGATAGCTCCGGATCTCGCCGACGACGGCGTCGAGGAGGGCGGCGCCGACCAGGTCGGTATGGCCGGTGCTCGAGCGCGGCTCGAGCTCGAGGTCCCGGACACCCGTCGGGCGCAGCTGCGCGATCAGCCAACGGAGCGCGAGATACCCCAGCAGCAGGAAGAACAGTGCGATGACCGGCCACAGCCACCCGCCGTTGGTTCCAAAGAATCGGCCGACGACGTTGTCGAGGACCGGTCGACCGCGTAACCCGCCGCCGAGCACGTCGAACCCGACGAGCAGTCCCAGGACTCCAGCGGCCGTGAGCAGCAGGCCGAGCAGCAGCAGCAAGGAGCGATCCAGACGTGCCGTGCTGTCCATCAGGCGCTCCTGGCTCCGCGTCGGGCGGCCACCCGCGCGCGCAGCGTGGGGGTCGTGGCGAGTTGTAGAGCATCGAGTCGGTCTCGTAGGGCGCTCTCGAGGTCGCCGGTCAGGCCCTTGGCGGTGTCGGCCGTGCCGAGCCGGCTGACGGCCCTGACGTTGATCTTGCGCTTGCTGACCTTGGCCTTCGCATCGCTGATGCCATCCACCTGCCGAGCGCCGTTCAG
>JAYVYM010000058.1:0-3940 GCA_043784245.1 Frankiales bacterium | reverse complement strand
CCGAGGCCGGCACCCGCGCCCGCACCCGCACCGGCGCCGGCGCCCGCGTCCGGCGGCGGCGGTCCCGTCACCGGCGGCTTGAACTGGGGTGCCTTGGCGCAGTGTGAGTCCGGCGGCAACCCACGCGCCGTCGGCGGCGGTGGCCTGTACTTCGGTCTCTACCAGTTCTCGTTCAGCACCTGGGCGGGCGTGGGCGGCTCGGGCAACCCGGCCGATGCCTCCCCGGCCGAGCAGACCTCCCGGGCCTCGATCCTGTACGGGCGCTCCGGCCGTTCACCGTGGCCGGTCTGCGGCAGGTTCCTGTAGCTGCCTGCTAGGCATAGCGGGTGGCTGATGACGGGTACCTGCTGACCGCACCCGACGTCCGCCGCCTCGCCGACCACTTGGGGTTGCGTCCGAGCAAGTCGCTGGGACAGAACTTCGTGATCGACCCGAACACCGTGCGCCGGATCGTGCGCACGGCCGGGGTCCGTCCCGACGACGTCGTCGTCGAGGTGGGCCCCGGCCTTGGTTCGCTGACCCTGGGCCTGCTCGGCGAGGCCGCCCGGGTGGTCGCCGTCGAGGTCGACCCGGTCCTTGCAGCCGAGCTGCCGGTCACGGCCCGAGAGCGGGCCCCGCACCTCGCCGACCGGCTCGAGGTCGTCGTGCAGGACGCGCTGCGGCTCGTCGACCTACCGGGCCCGCCGCCGACCGCCTTTGTGGCCAACCTGCCCTACAACGTGGCCGTACCGGTGTTGCTGCGACTGCTCGAGCGACTGCCGACGCTGCGTACCGGCCTGGTCATGGTGCAGGCAGAGGTCGCCGACCGGCTGGTGGCCGGGCCTGGCAGCCGGACCTACGGCGTCCCCTCTGTCAAGGTCGCCTGGCATGCTGCCGTGCGGCGGGCCGGCGCGGTCGGCCGCACGGTCTTCTGGCCGGCGCCGCACGTCGACTCCGGCCTGGTGGCGTTCACCCGCCGTCCGCCGCCGCCGGGCGACCTGGTCGCCACCTTTGCGGTCGTCGACGCTGCTTTCGCACAACGCCGCAAGACGCTGCGGGCAGCGTTGGCCGGCTGGGCGGGTGGCGTAGCCGAGGCCGAACGCCGCCTGCTGGCTGCCGGCATCGACCCCGGCGCCAGGGGTGAGCAGCTCGGCGTCGAGCAGTTCGCCCGGCTCGCCGTCGTCGGCGCCCCGTAGGCTGGACAGGCCTGGAGGGTCCGGGCCACCCCCGTCAGGAGAGTCCGCTGCCAGCCCGCACCCCCCTCGCGCGCGTGGTGGTGCGGGCTCCGGCCAAGGTCAACCTGCACCTGTCGGTGGGCGAGTTGCGCCCGGACGGCTTCCACGATCTGACGACCGTCTACCACGCCGTCGGTCTGTACGACGAGCTGACGGCAGCGAACGGGGACGGGCTGACCGTGCGGGTCCGCGGCGAGGGCGCCGCCGACGTGCCGGTCGACGCCGGCAACCTCGCGGTCCGCGCCGCGGTGCTGCTGGCCTCCGAGACCGGCCACAAGGCGGCGGTCGCGCTGACGCTGGACAAGGCAATCCCGGTCGCGGCCGGCTGCGCGGGCGGGTCGGCCGACGCCGCCGCAGCGCTGGTCGCCTGCGATGCGCTGTGGGGCACCGGGCTCAGTCGCGACGAGCTCGCCGGGCTCGGCGCCCGACTCGGCAGCGACGTGCCCTTCTCGCTGCACGGCGGCACCGCCCTCGGGACCGGTCGCGGTGAGCGGCTCACCCCCGTACTGGGCAACGGGACGTACTCCTGGGTGCTCGCGATCGCGGCCGGCGGCCTATCGACACCTGCGGTGTACGCCGAGCTCGACCGGCTGCGGTGCAGCGGCCCGGTGACGGTGGTCGGTGACCCGGCGGCGATCCTCACGGCGCTGCGCAGCGCCGACCCGCTGGCTCTCGGGCGGGCGCTGTCCAACGACCTGCAACCTGCGGCCTGCTCGCTGGTGCCGGGGCTGCGCCGGGTGCTCGCGGCCGGCCGCGAGCTCGGCGCGCTCGGCGGGGTCGTGTCGGGCAGCGGTCCGACGGTGGCGCTGCTGGCCCGCGACCCGGCGCATGCCGCGACCCTCGCCGCCGGCCTGACGAAGAAGGCGCTGTGCCGGTCGGTGCGGGTCGCCGACAGCCCGGCGTCCGGCGCCCGCATCTGCAGCAGCCGGGCGGCGGGCTGATGGCCACCAACCTGGTCAACCTGGAGGTGGTGTCGGTCAGCCACGGCAGCCGGCAGCTGCTCGACGCGGTGTCGCTGGGCATCTCCGGCGGTGACCGGATCGGCATCGTCGGGCGCAACGGCGGCGGTAAGACCACCTTGCTGCGCACCCTGGTGAAGGCCGAGGAGCCGCAATCCGGCCGGGTGACGCACGCCGGCGGACTGCGGGTCGGTGTCCTTACCCAGGACGTCCGCGTCGACGAGCAGTTGACTGCCCACCAGGCCGTGCTCGGTGACGCGGCCGAGCACACCTGGGCCGGCGACGCCCGGGTGCGCGAGGTGCTGGACGGCCTGGGCCTGCACGACGTCGGACTCGACAGCACCGTCGGCACGATGTCTGGCGGGGAACGCCGACGCGTGGCGCTCGCCGCGCTGCTGGTCGACGAGTGGGACCTGCTCGTCCTGGACGAACCCACCAACCACCTCGACGTGGAGGGCGTCGCCTGGCTCGCGGCCCACCTGAAGGCCCGCAGCCGCGACCAGGCGCACCTGGTCGTGACGCACGACCGCTGGTTCCTCGACGAGGTCAACAGCCGCACCTGGGAGGTGCACGACGGTCTCGTCGACGCCTACGAAGGCGGCTACTCCGCGTACGTCCTGGCCCGCGCCGAACGCGACCGGTCGGCGTCCAGCGCCGAGCAGAAGCGCCTGCAGCTGGTCAAGAAGGAGCTGGCGTGGCTGCGCCGCGGGCCGCCCGCGCGCACCAGCAAGCCGCAGTTCCGCATCGACGCGGCCAACGCGCTGATTGCCGACGAGCCGCCGGCCCGGGACGACATCGCGCTGCAGCGCTTCGCCACCGCGCGGCTCGGCAAGCAGGTCTACGACGCGGAGCACCTCGCTCTGGCGTACGACGGTCGGGTGCTGTTCGACGACGTGACCTGGCGGGTCGGCCCGGGTGACCGGGTCGGCATCGTCGGCGTCAATGGTGCCGGCAAGTCGACCCTGCTCAAGCTGCTCGTCGGGCTGGTCCAGCCTGCCGCAGGCGAGGTCAAGGTCGGCCTCACCGTCAAGCCGGCCTACCTCTCCCAGGAGGTGGCTGAGCTCGATCCCCAGCTGCGGGTGCTCGAGGCGGTCGAGCAGGTCGCCCGCTCGGTCGACCTGGGCGGCAAGCCGGTCGGCGCGTCCTCGCTGTGCGACCGTTTCGGCTTCACCGGCGACGCGCAGTGGACCCGGGTCGGCGACCTGTCCGGCGGCGAGCGGCGGCGGCTGCAGCTGCTCCGGTTGCTGATGGGCGAGCCCAACGTGCTGCTGCTGGACGAGCCGACAAACGACCTGGACATCGACACGCTGAACGCGTTGGAGGACGTGCTGGACGGCTGGCCCGGCACCCTGCTGGTGGTCAGCCACGACCGGTACTTCCTGGAGCGGGTCACCACCACGACGTCCTCACTGATGGGCGACGGCACCGTGAAGGCGTTGCCGGGTGGCGTCGACGAGTACCTCGCGACCCGCGTCAAGCGCTCGGCGCCGTCAGTGTCGGCGGTGCGCGTGCCAGTCGGCGACAGCCGCGCGGCCAGGAAGGAGCTGTCGCGGGTCGAGCGGGAGATCGGCCGACTCGACAAGGCCGAGAGCAAACTGCACCTGCAGCTCGCCGAATCAGCGGCCGACCACGCGGCCGTCCAGGCCCTGGACGATCAGCTGCGAGCCCTGCAGGTCGAGAAGGCCGACCTCGAGGACACCTGGCTGGAGCTCTCAGAACGGGTGTGAGACGGGGCGCCCACGGACCCCAGGAGCTGTGGGGGTCGCC
>JAYVYM010000057.1:0-6067 GCA_043784245.1 Frankiales bacterium | reverse complement strand
GGCCTGGTCGTACTGCGTACGCCCCCCGGCGGCGCCCACCTGCTCGGCTCCGCGCTGGACCGCGCCGGGCTGCCCGAGGTCGCCGGCACCATCGCCGGCGACGACACCCTCCTGCTCGTCCCCCGGACCCCGGCCACGCCGGGAGCCGGATCCCTCGCCGTCCGCCTGCTGCGTCTGGCGGAGGGCCGACCCCTGGAAGGCAGTCAGCCATGACCGACCGCATCGTCCTGGCCTACAGCGGAGGGCTCGACACCTCCGTCGCCATCGGCTGGATCGCCGCCGAGACCGGCGCCGAGGTGGTCGCGGTGGCCGCCGACGTCGGGCAGGGCGGCGAGGACCTCGAGGTGATCAGGCAGCGCGCACTGGACTGCGGCGCCGTGGAGGCCGTCGTCGCCGACGTCCGTGACGAGTACGCGGACGACTTCTGCCTGCCGGCGCTGCAGACCAACGCGCTCTACATGGGCCGCTACCCGTTGGTCTCCGCGCTGTCCCGACCGCTGATCGTCAAGCACCTGGTGAAGGCCGCCCGCGACCACGGCGCCTCGACCGTCGCGCACGGCTGCACCGGCAAGGGCAACGACCAGGTCCGGTTCGAGGTGGGCATCGGCGCGCTCGCCCCCGAGCTGCGCTGCATCGCGCCGGTCCGCGACTCCGGGATGACCCGCGACAAGGCGATCGCGTTTGCCCACGAGAAGGGCCTGCCCATCGACGTGGACAAGAAGTCGCCGTACTCCATCGACCAGAACGTGTGGGGCCGCGCGGTGGAGACCGGCTTCCTCGAGGATCCGTGGAATGCGCCGATCGAGGACGTCTACAGCTACACGCAGGCGCCCGGCACCGCGCCGGGCCCGGAGGAGCTGACGCTCACCTTCACCGCGGGCCGGCCCACCGCTATCGACGGCCGGGCGGTCACGGTGCTGCAGGCGATCGAGGAGCTCAACCGTCGGGCCGGCGCGCAGGGTGTCGGCCGGCTCGACATGGTCGAGGACCGCCTGGTCGGGATCAAGAGCCGCGAGGTGTACGAGGTGCCCGGCGCGCAGGTGCTTATCACCGCTCACCAGGAGCTGGAGAACCTCACCGTCGAGCGCGACCTGGCCCGCTTCAAGCGCACCGTCGAGCAGCGCTGGGCCGAGCTGGTCTACGACGGCCTGTGGTTCAGCCCGCTCAAACGCGCCCTCGACGAGTTCGTCCGCAGCTCGCAGGAGCACGTGACCGGCGAGGTCCGGCTGACTCTGTCGCACGGGACCTGCACGGTCACCGGCCGGCGCAGCGACGCCTCGCTGTACGACTTCGAGCTCGCGACGTACGACGCCGGCGACACCTTCGACCAGTCGCTCGCCAAGGGCTTTGTCGAGCTGTGGGGGATGCCGAGCAAGCTGGCGGCGGCCCGGGACATCCGGTTGCAGCAGCGGTGAGGGCCGGCCTGTGGGGCGGGCGGTTCGAGGGCGGGCCCGCCGAGGCCCTGGCCCGGCTGTCGGTGAGCGTGCACTTCGACTGGCGGCTCGCGCCGTACGACCTGCTGGGCAGCCGCGCGCACGCCCGGGTGCTGCACCGCGCCGGGCTGCTGACCGCCGACGAGCTGCCACGGATGCTCGAAGCGCTCGACGAGCTCGACCGGGAGGTCGCCGACGGGACGTTCACGCCCACGGTCGCTGACGAGGACGTGCACACGGCGCTGGAGCGCGGGCTGCTGGAAAAGCTTGGCGGCCTCGGCGGAAAGCTGCGGGCCGGCCGGTCGCGCAACGACCAGGTCGCCACCGACCTGCGGCTGTACCTGCGCGACCATGTACGCCGGCTGGTCGGCCGGGTCGCCGAGCTCGAGCACGCCCTGCTCGAGCAGGCCGAACAGCACCTGGACACCCCTGCTCCGGGCATGACGCACCTGCAGCACGCGCAGCCGGTGCTGTTCGCCCACCAGCTTCTCGCCCACGTCCAGCCCCTGGTCCGCGACGTCGCCCGGCTACGTGACTGGGACGCCCGTACGTCGGTCAGCCCGCTGGGCTCAGGGGCGCTGGCGGGCTCATCGCTGCCGCTGGACCCGCTCGCGACGGCCGCCGAGCTCGGCTTCTCCGCGGCGGCCGCCAACTCCATGGACGCGGTGTCCGACCGTGACTTCGTGTGCGAGTTCCTGTTCTGCGCGGCACTTCTGGGTGTGCACCTGTCGCGCCTGGGCGAGGAGGTCGTGCTGTGGAACACCACCGAGTTCGGCTGGGTGACCCTCGACGACGCCTTCTCTACCGGCTCGTCGATCATGCCGCAGAAGAAGAACCCGGACATCGCCGAGCTGGCCCGCGGTAAGGCCGGCCGGCTGATCGGGCACGTCGCCGGTTCGCTGGCGATGCTCAAAGGCCTGCCGCTCACCTACGACCGGGACATGCAAGAGGCGCAGGAGCCGTGCTTCGACGCCGTCGAGACGCTGCTGCTCGTGCTCCCCGCCATGGCCGGGATGATCGCGACGATGACCGTGCACGCCGACGTCCTGGAACGCGCCGCACCGCTGGGCTTTGCACTCGCGACCGACGTGGCCGAGAAGCTCGTCAGGGACGGCGTGCCGTTCCGCGAGGCGCACGAGGCCGTCGGCCAGCTGGTGGTCTGGTGCACCGCCAACGGCACGGACCTGGACGAGGCGACCGACGCCGAGCTCGCTGCCGTCAGCCCGCACCTGACCCCGGACCTGCGCGCCGTGCTGGACGTCCGCGGGGCCATCGCCAGCCGCTCGGCCTTCGGCGGCACCTCACCCGACCGCGTCGTGGAGCAGCTCGCGGCCCTGCGCGGTGAGCTGGTCGGGCAGCGGCAGTGGTCGGCGACCGCGAACTCCTGAGCGGGCCGGTGCAGGACGTCGCACCGCGGCTGCTCGGGGCGCTGCTGACCGCCGGCGGCGTCACCGTGCGGCTGGTCGAGGTCGAGGCGTACGCGGGAGCAGACGACCCGGGCTCGCATGCCTTCCGGGGCCGGACGCCCCGCACGGAGGTGATGTTCGGGCCGGCCGGCCACGCCTACGTCTACTTCACGTACGGCATGCACTGGTGCCTCAACGTCGTCACCGGAGCGGCCGGCGCCGCGTCGGCGGTGCTGCTGCGTGCCGGCGAGGTGGTTGACGGGCTGGCGGCCGCCCGGGCGCGACGCCCCGGGGTCCGTGACCGCGACCTGTGCCGCGGGCCTGCGCGGCTCACCCGGGCCCTCGGCCTGACCGGTGACCAGGACGGCCTGGACCTGCTCGGGCCTTTCTCGCCGGTCCGGCTCGTCGTTTCGACTGCGGCTGAGGCCGCGGTGTGTGTCGGCCCGCGGGTCGGCGTCGCCGGAGCAGGCGCCGCGACCCCGTGGCGGTACTGGCTCGACGGGGAGCCGGCCGTGTCTCCGTACCGTCCGGCTGCGCCCCGTCGACGACGCACCGCATGACGCCGCCCTCGCGGCGCCTGGAGGGCCGCGTTGGCGTCGTGACCGGCGCCGGCCGCGGGCTCGGCCGCGAGGTCTCGCGGGCACTGGCCGCCGAGGGGATGCGTCTGCTGGTGCTGGCACGCACCGGGACCGAGGTGCGGGCGCTGGCCGACGAGCTCGAGGCCGCGTACGACGTCGCGGTGCTGCCGGCGGCTGTGGACGTTCGCGACGCCGAGGCCGTCGAGCGGGTGGTGGCACACGTGGAGCAGCGGCTCGGCCCGGTCGACCTGCTCGTCAACGCCGCGGCCCGGATCGAGCGCACCGAGCTGCCGTTCTGGCAGGCCGACCCGGCCGAGCTGTGGGATGTCGTTGAGACCAACCTGCGCGGGCCGCTGCTGCTCACCCGTGCGCTGCTGCCGCAGATGGTTGCCCGTCGGCACGGCCACGTCGTCAATCTGGCCAGTACCGCCCGGGCGGCGACCCGGACGGGCACGTACTCCGGGTACGCGGTCTCCAAGCGCGCCCTCACCGTGCTGACCGAGGTGCTCGCGGCGTCGCTGGCCGGTACCGGCGTCGTCGTGCTCGACGTACTGCCCGGCCTGGTCCGTACGTCGATGACCACCGGCATGCCGGTGTGGCGCGATGTCCCCGACGACGGGTGGGACCCCGCGTCCGCCACCACCAAGACCGTCGTCGAGGTGGCCCTCGGCCGGTACGACACGGCTGCCGGCACTGTCCTCGACGCGCCTGCGCTGGCCCGCCGGCGAGCCTCCGACCGCGGCCCCTGACCAGAACCGATGCGGTGCCGGCCGGCCCGTGCGGCACGATCGGACGGTGACCGCCCCCGCCCCGCCGACCTCCGGTCTCCCGACCGTGGCCCCGGTCCCCGACGTGCTTGCCGACCTGGAGTGGCGCGGCCTGCTGGCACAGACGACTGATCGTGCCGCCCTGGTCGCCGATCTCGCCCGGGGCCCGATGACCTTGTACTGCGGCTTCGACCCGACTGCCGACAGCCTGCACATCGGCAACCTGGTGCCGTTGTTCGCCCTACGTCGCTTCCAGCTCGGCGGCCACCGGCCGATCGCCCTCGCCGGCGGGGCGACCGGGTTCATCGGCGACCCCAGCGGGCGCTCGGATGAGCGGTCCCTGCTCGACGCCGACACGCTGGCGCGGCGCGTCGTCGGCCTGGCCGCTCAGATGCGCACCTTCCTCGACTTCGGGGACGGGCCGACCGACGCCGTGCTCGCCGACAACCTGGACTGGACGGCGCCCCTGTCCGTGATCGACTTCCTGCGTGACGTCGGCAAGCACTTCCCGGTCAACCAGATGCTGGCCCGCGAGTCGGTGAGCGCGCGACTCGAGGGCGGCGGGCTGTCGTTCACCGAGTTCAGCTACCAGCTGTTGCAGTCCCTGGACTTCGTCGAGCTGTACCGCCGATACGACTGCCGGCTGCAGGTCGGCGGCAACGACCAGTGGGGCAACATCACCGCTGGCCTCGACCTGTTACGGCGTACCGAGGGCGCATCCGCCCACGCACTGACCTTCCCGCTCGTCACCGACTCCGCCGGCAGCAAGCTCGGCAAGAGCACCGGCGGCGGCAACGTGTGGCTCGACCCCGCAATGACCTCGCCGTACGGGCTGTACCAGTTCCTCCTGAACGTGGATGACCGCGACGCAGGGACCTACCTGCGACTGCTGACCTTCGTCGGCCGCGCCGACGTCGAGGCCCTGGACGCCGCGACGGCCGCCCGGCCGTCGGCACGCGAGGCCCAGCGCCGGCTCGCGGCCGAGCTGGTGGCCCTGGTGCACGGCGCAGCGGAGGTGGAGCGGGTCAGCGCCGCGAGTGCAGCGCTGTTCGGCGGCGGCGACCTGCGGGCGCTGGACCAGCCGACGCTGGCAGCAGCCCTCGCCGAGGCGCCATCGGTCCGCATCGACGGCGAACCCCCATCCATCGTCGACTTGCTCGCCGGCGGCCTGAGCCTCAGCCGGTCGGAGGCGCGCCGCGCCGTGCGCGACGGTGGTGCCTACCTCAACAACGTCAAGGTCACCGACGAGGCCGCCCACCCGGTCGAGGCGGACTGGCTGCACGGCCGCTTCCTCGTACTGCGCCGAGGGCGTCGCACTGTCGCGCTTGTCGAGCGCGCCGGTTGAGCAGATAGCGCCACAGCACCCAGGGCCGGGCCGTCGGGGCATGTGCCTGACGGGGCGCTGCTCCCGGAGCGGCTGGATCCGCACACCTGCAGCCTCGCCTGCCCCGGCCGGCTGCACAGCCGCCGGGCTGCGACGGCGGCTTGACTCTGAGCCCCCGGCCTCGTAGCGTCCTCCTTCGCCCCGGAGGACCGCACCACGACGCGACAGCGACGAAGGACGGGCCCGGGGACACCCCTCAACACACGCCGAAAGCGGCGCGATGTGTGCTGGGTTGATCGCGATTGGCGAGGCACATGTCGGCGGCGTTGCGTTTGACGCCGATCGGGGTGGTCACGTAGTTTGATTGGTGTTACCCCGGATCGGGCCGTGAGGCTTGTGGTGGTGTGTGCCTGGTTCTTGAGAACTCAACAGCGTGCTGAAAGTCAGTGCCAAGTTTTTGGGGCTTCTGCTGCCGTGTGGTGGTGGGGGTTCGCTTGGTGAGCAGGATTGATGTTTTTTGTCAGTGTTGTGATCTGAGGTCAAGCAGCTGTCCACCGTC
>JAYVYM010000056.1:0-3180 GCA_043784245.1 Frankiales bacterium | reverse complement strand
CATGAGCACCAGCACCGCGCCGTCCGGCCGCTCCCTGTGGCGGCAGTCGCGCGGTCCGCTGGCCGCGTTCGGGGCCATCGCGCTGGTCGCGATCGTCGCCGGCGGGCTGCGGGCGACCGGTGCGGCGGGACTGCTCGACCCCCGGGCGTACGACCCGAGCGGCTCCCGGGCGCTGGCCACGCTGCTGGCTGACCGCGGTGCGCCCGTACGCGTCGTCGGCGATCTCCCGCAGCTGCGGGCCGCCCTGCAGCCAGGAAGCACAGTGCTCGTGCCGTCGCCGCAGTCGCTGACTCCCGGCGAGCTCCGTGACATCGCCCGGCTCGGCGCGCCGCTGGTGGTGACCGGCGCCGGACCGGCCGAGGTCGAGGCGCTCGGCCTGCCGGTCGACGTCGGCGCTGCTGATCTCGCCGTCCGGCAGCCCACCTGCGACCTCCCGGTGGCCGTCGCTGCCGGCCCGGCGCTGGCCGGGCGGGTGACGTACGACCCGCGGCCCGGGGTCGAGGCCGTTGGCTGCTATGCCACCGGCGGGCACCCGACCCTGCTCGCCCTGCCCCGGCAGCGCATCGTCCTGGTCGGTGCGCCGGACATCCTCACCAACGACAAGCTCGACACAGAGGGCGACGCGGCACTCGCGCTCGGCCTGCTGGGCAACGGCAACGACGTGCTGTGGCTGCTCCCGAACGCCGGCCGGTCGGTCGCCGGCGCCCAACGGTCGGTGCGCGAGCTGCTGCCGGACGGCATCCTGCTCGGCGCCCTGCAGGTCGCGATCGCCGTTGTCGTCCTCGCCCTGTGGCGCAGCCGGCGGCTGGGACGGGTCGTCGTCGAACCACTGCCAGTCGTGGTCCGCGCCGCGGAGGCCGTCGAGGGTCGCAGCCGGCTCTACCGCGCAGCCGGCGCCCGCGGCGCCGCCGGCGAGGCGTTGCGCGCCGGCGCACGGGACCGCCTGGTGCGCCGGCTCGGCCTCCCGGTCGACGCCGACCGCGCGGCCCTCGTCACAGCCCTGTCCACACGGGCCGGCCTGGACCCCGCGACCATCGACGGCCTCCTGTACGGTGCGCCTCCGCGTGACGATGCCGCCCTGGTCCGCCTCGCCGACGCCTTGGACAGCCTCACCACATGACCCCCCCGGCGCCGCCCAGCCCGCCCCACGAGCCCACCCCGGAGGTGACTGACCTGTGACCGCTCCCGAGCTGCCCGCTCCGCACGATCTCGCATCATCCCTCCCGCGGACCGCGGACCCGCGCGAGGCGCTCGACAACCTGCGGCACGAGGTGGGCAAGGCCGTTGTCGGCCAGGACCCGGCCGTCACCGGTCTGGTGATCGCGCTGCTGTGCCGCGGGCACGTCCTGCTCGAGGGCGTGCCCGGGGTGGCCAAGACGCTGCTCGTACGCGCAGTCGCCG
This sequence comes from Frankiales bacterium, assembly GCA_043784245.1. Lineage (GTDB taxonomy): Bacteria > Actinomycetota > Actinomycetes > Mycobacteriales > SCTD01 > JAYVYM01. The sequence goes on along the minus strand of JAYVYM010000056.1, from coordinate 1,779 downwards.
CCTCTCTCGACCTGGGGATGAAGCGTGTGCAGTTCACTCCCGACCTGATGCCCGGAGACATCACCGGCTCGCTGGTCTACGACCGCTCGTCGGCATTCACGTTCCGCGAAGGGCCGGTGTTCACCAACCTGCTGCTCGCCGACGAGATCAACCGCACGCCGCCGAAGACCCAGGCCAGCCTGCTCGAGGCGATGGAGGAGCGACAGGTGTCGGTCGATGGGACCGCCCGCCTGCTACCCGACCCGTTCGTCGTCTGCGCCACGCAGAACCCGGTGGAGTACGAGGGCACCTACCCGCTGCCCGAGGCCCAGCTCGACCGGTTCCTGCTCAAGCTCACCGTCCCGCTCCCCGCCCGCCAGGACGAGGTACGCATCGTGCGGGCCCATGACGCCGGCTTCGACCCCCGCGACCTGTCGGACCTGCATCCCGTGGCCGGCGCAGCCGACCTGGCCGCGGGCCGGGCCGGCGTACGCGCCGTAGCGGTGTCGGACGAGGTCGTCGGCTACATCGTCGACGTCTGCCGCGCCACCCGCAGCTCGCCGTCGCTGTCGCTCGGGGTCTCGCCACGTGGGGCGACGGCGCTGCTCGCATCGAGCAAGGCGTGGGCATGGCTGTCCGGCCGCGACTACCTGACCCCGGACGACGTCAAGGCGCTGGCCCGCCCGACGCTGCGGCACCGCGTCTCTCTGCGCCCGGAGGCGGAGCTCGAGGGCGTCACGGCCGACGGCGTACTCGACGGCGTGCTCGCGTCGGTGCCCGTTCCGCGCTAGTGGCGGTGACCGGGCGCCTGGCGCTGCTGGCCCTGCTCGGGGTCGTCCCGGTGTTGCTGCTCCCGGACCTGTTGACCGTCCTCGTGGTCGCGCTGGTGCTGCTCGTGGCGGTCGGCATCGACCTCGTGCTCGCCGTGCCGGTGGCCGGTCTGCGGCTGTCCCGCGACGGCGCCGGTGCCGTACGCCTCGGCGAGCAGGTGCAGGTCAGGCTCACCATCGTCAACCCCTCGCGGCGCCGGCTGCGTGCGGTGCTGCGCGATGCCTGGGTGCCCTCCGCCGGCGCGTCGCCGGCGACCCAGGCCCTCGATGTCCCGGCCGGTGAGCGGCGCACCCTGACCACCGAATTGCGGCCGACCAGGCGCGGCGACCGGAGCCCCGACCGGGTCACCGTGCGCGCGTTCGGGCCACTCGGCGTCGCCGGCCGGCAGGGCCGGCACGTCGTGCCGTGGCGGCTGCGGGTGCAGCCGTCGTTCGCGTCACGGCGCTTCCTGCCCGAGCGGCTCTCGCGGCTGCGCCGGCTCGACGGGCTGACGGCGGCCCGGGTCCGCGGTCAGGGCACCGAGTTCGACTCGCTGCGCGAGTACGTCGACGGCGACGATGTCCGCTCGATCGACTGGCGGGCCACCGCACGACGGAGCGAGGTCGTCGTACGCACCTGGCGGCCGGAGCGGGACCGGCAGGTCGTCCTGGTCGTCGACACCGGCCGCACCTCGGCGGGCCGGGTCGGTGACGTGCCCCGGCTCGACGCGGCGCTGGACGCGGCGCTGCTGCTCACCGCACTGGCCAGCCGTGCCGGTGACCGGGTCGACCTGCTGGCCGTCGACCGCGAGGTGCGCGCCGCCGTCAAGGGCGCAGGTCGCGACGAGCTGCTCGCCAGGGTCGTCGATGCGATGGCGCTGCTGGAGCCGGCGCTGGTGGAGAGCGATGGACGGCTGCTGGTGAGCGAGGTGCTGCGCCGGTCCCGGCGGCGCTCGCTGGTCGTGCTGTTCACCACCCTGGACACCGCCGC
>JAYVYM010000055.1:0-3588 GCA_043784245.1 Frankiales bacterium | reverse complement strand
GTACGAAGGGAGGAGTAGTACTCCGAGCCGGACGCGTGCGAGACCCGCCGGCGCAGGCCGGCCGTGTCGACGAACTTCCAGACCTCGCCGTCCACCTGGACGAGCGAGTCGACCGGGTCACGGGTGGTGCCGGCGACCGCGTCGACCAGGACGCGCTCCTCCCCGGACAGCCGGTTGAGCAGGCTGGACTTGCCGACGTTGGGCCGGCCGAGCAGCGCCACCCGGCGCGGGCCGCCCTCGGGCGCGTCGGCGTCGGCCGGCGCCTCCGGCAGCGCGTCGAGGATGGCGTCGAGCAGGTCCCCGCTCCCCCGGCCGTGCAGGGCGCTGACGACGTAGGGCTCCCCCAGCCCGAGCGACCACAGGGCAGCCGCGTCGGACTCGGCCCGCTCGTCGTCGACTTTGTTGGCCGCCAGGACCACCGGCTTCTTCGAGCGCCGCAGCACCTTGACGACGGCCTCATCGGCGTCGGTCGCGCCGACCACGGTGTCGACCACGAACAGCACGGCGTCGGCAGCGGCGATCGCGACCTCGGCCTGCGCGCTGACCGCGAGCGCGAGCCCCCGCGCGCCGGCGTCCCAGCCACCGGTATCGACGACGGTGAAGCGGCGCCCGCGCCATTGGGCGTCGTACATCACGCGGTCGCGGGTGACGCCGGGGATGTCCTCGACGACCGCCTCACGCCGACCGATGAGGCGGTTGACCAGCGTCGACTTGCCGACGTTGGGCCGACCGACCACGGCCAGGACCGGCTGGGGGGCAAGGCCCTCGCCCTCGCCCGGGTCCTGCTCGTTCACGACGTCTCCTCCTGGGCGGCCCGCAGATGGGCCACCAGCGCGACCCGCAGCTGCTCGGCCGCTATGGCTACGGTACGTCGTGAGCGCGGGTCGCCCTGGGCCACGACCGTCACCGGCGGACCGAAGACCACCCGGACGCGGGTACGGCTGCGCGGAACCCTGGGCCCGCGGGGCCATGCCTGCGCGGTGCCGAGGACGGCGATCGGCACGACGCACGCCCCCGACCGCAGCGCCAGGTAGGCCAGCCCGTCGTTGACCTGCTCGAGCGCTCCGGTGCCGCGGGTGCCCTCCGGGAAGACCCCGAGCGCCCCGCCGGTCTGCAGCACGGCGAGCCCGGCCCGCAGCGCGTCGCGGTCGGCCCGGCCGCGGTGGACGGGGATCAGGCCGAGCCAGCCGAACAGCCGGGAGCCGGCGCCGACGAAGATCTCGGACTTGGCCAGCAGGGCCGCGCGGCGGGGGGCCACCAGGAACACCAGCGGCCCGTCGACGAACCCGGCGTGGTTGCTGGCGAGCAGCACCGGGCCGGTCCGGGGGACGTGTCCGGCGCCGGTGACCTCGAGCCGGAACAGCGCGCCCGCGACCCGCCGGCCCAGCCAGCGGCAGGCCACGACGAGCGCCGGCTTGGGGGCGCCGGTCGCGCGTCGGCGGGCCGTGCCGCCTGCGCGGGCGGGGCTGCCGACATCGGCTCGTGCCGGGGCGGACCCGGGCGCGACGACGATGCGCTCGGGACCTGATGGCGCCGGCAGGCCAGAGCCGGTCACGGTCCGGTCAGGCCGGCGTCGCGGGCCAGCGCGAGCACCCCGTCGACGACCTGCTGCACGGTGAGCGCGCTGGCGTCCAGGTGCACGGCGTCCGGCGCAGGTGCGAGCGGGCTGGCGCTGCGGCTGCTGTCGTGGGCGTCGCGGCGCGCCAGGTCGGCGGCGACCGCCGCAACCAGGTCGGGACTCCTGGTGGACACGCCGGCATCGGCGTCGGCGGCCCGCCGGCTCGCGCGCACCGAGGGGTCCGCGTCGAGGTAGACCTTGACCGCCGCGTGCGGGGCAACCACCGACGCGACGTCGCGGCCCTCGGCCACGGCGCCCCCGCTGCCCATCAAGGTGCGCTGCAGCCGGACCAGCGCCCGGCGCACCTCGGGGATGGCACTCACCGCACTGACGGCGGCGGTGACCTCGGGGGTACGGATGCCCGCGGCCACGTCGTCGCCGTCCAGCGTGACGGCAGGGGCCCGCGGGTCGATCGACAGCCCCAGCCCGTCCCGTGCGACCAGCGCCACGACCACCGAAGTGACGGCCGCCGGGTCGGCGAGGTCGATGCCCGCCCCAAGGACGGCCAGCGTCGCCGCCCGGTAGGTCGCGCCGGTGTCCACGTACCGCCAACCCAGCGCGACGGCCACCCCCCTGGCCACGGTGCTCTTACCGGACCCGGACGGCCCGTCGAGGGCGACGCAGCGATGGCCGGGGTCGTCCGTACTCAGTGGTCCCCCGCAGACTCATCATCGCCGTCGGATCATCGACAGCGCAGCCTAGCCGCCACCGAGGACCTCCCAGCCGGCCTGGCGCAGCGCCCGCTCCAGGGCGCCGCGGGCCGACTCGCGTACCGACAGCTCGATCACGCCGCGCGGGCTGCCCGGCACGTGGTCGACGCGGACGTCCTCCACGTTGACGGCGGCGACGCCGGCCGTCACCAGCAGGTCGGCGAGCCGACCGGGGGTGTCGGGCACGGACACGGCGACGGCCGTGAACGCCGCGTCGCGCTCCCCGCGCTTGACCGGCACGAGCGCGCGGCCCTGCGCCCCCTGGGCCAGCAGGGCCAGCACCGGGGCGTCGTCGCCCGCATCCAAGGCGTCCGCGACCGCGGCGAGGTCGTCGGACAGTGCGCGCACCAGCGGCGCCACGTCGCTGCGGTTGAGCCCCAGCACCTCGCGCCAGAGCTCGGGGTCGCTGGCGGCGATCCGGGTCGCGTCCTGCAGGCCGGGTCCGGCGAGTGCGGCGGCGTCCGGCGAGCCGCGGAGCAGCTGCGCCGCCAGCGCGCTCGCGGCGACCTGCGGCAGGTGGCTGACCAGCGCGACCGCGGCGTCGTGGCGCTCCGGCGACAGGCGTACCGGCGTCGCTCCGGTCATCGTCACCAGGGCCTCGACGTCGGCGAGTGCGAGGACGGACGTCGCTGGGCCCGGGCACACCACCCATGGCCGGCCGGCGAACAGGGTCGCGACCGCGGCGTCCGGGCCGCTGCGCTCGCGCCCGGCCATCGGGTGGCTGCCGCAGACGGCCCGCGGGTCGCAGCCGGCCGCCTCGAGCGCGGCCTGCACCGGTGCCTGCACCGACGAGACGTGGGTGACCGTACGCACGACGCCCTGCAGCCGGAGCGCCTGCCCGGTCACGGCGGCCGGCGGTGTGCAGATGACGCCGACCCGCGCGGTCTGCACGCCGTCCCAGGCCCGACCGGCGCCGCGAGCCACGGCGATCGACAGGGCGGCGGGGTCGGTGTCGGTGAGCAGCACGTCGGCGCGCCCGTGCAGGGCCAATCCGAGCGAGGTGCCGATCAGCCCGGTCCCAACGACCAGCAGGTCCGCGGGACTCACTGCAACAGGTCGGTACGCAGGGCCGCGGCCCCCCGCAGGTAGACGTGCCGTACCTCGCTGCGGGCCAGGTCGGTCTCGACGTGCGCGAGCAGCCGCAGCACCCTCGGCATCGCCCCGGGTACGGCGATCTCACTCGCGCACAGCAGCGGGACGTCGACGATGCCCAGCTGCCTGGCTGCGTATGCCGGGAACTCCGACACCAGGTCCGGCGTC
>JAYVYM010000054.1:0-4766 GCA_043784245.1 Frankiales bacterium | reverse complement strand
GACCGCGCCCGGCTCACACCTCACATGCCCTCCCGCATTACCCGGCTGCGGCCGGGGTGGACCTCGGACGGGCAGCCTTGGAGGGTGCGCACCCGATGTGCCGGTCAGTCCGTCACGTGGCTGCGCAGGACCCGGCCAGTGCCGGCCTCCGTGCCCCGGTCGGAGACATCCGCGATGTGGTTGCGGGTGGCGCGGCCGGTCGGCACGACCGGCGGTGAGGTCAGCAGCACCGCAAGTGTGCCGCCGCCACCAGCCGGCCGGACGCGCAGCAGTGCGCCCATCCGGTCGCTTGACAGCAACCCGGTGTGCCGCGGCTCCAGGACGAGCAGGCCGCCGGCCGGCCCGAAGGCCAAGTCGATGATGTTGGTGAAGCCAGTGGCATAGACCTGCGGGGCTTGGCCGGGCACACCGCGCAAGGCCTTGGCGCCGCCGACCGGGAACGGCAAGCCGGTGAGCTGGCCGACGTCATGCGCGCCGTCAGGGCCGCGCTGTTGTCAACCGCCTGCCTCGCAATCTTGGTGCCGGGGGTGATGCGCACGTCCACGAGGACGGGCAAGACCGCGAGCGTGGATACCTGCCCCTCGTAGGCGCTCAAGCTGCGACAGTGACGACCCCCAAGTCGTCGCCGAGCGCGACCAGCGAGGCCATCCGCGGCGCGGCTGCCAGGCCGGCCCGGGCCTTGACGGAGGCGAGCCCGATCGTGGCAAGCATCTGGCCGTCGCGCTGTACGACCTCACCGGGCCCGCGCCCGCCACCCGCCGAGGCGAGTGACGGCAAGCCGGTGGCGAGCTCGCGTAGCGTCCCGTCGACTCGCAGCAGGCTGATCTTGCCGGTAACGCCGAGGCAGCTGGCAGCAGCCGGGTCCACACTTGGGGCAGCCAGGGCCCGGGACGGCCACGACCGGCCTGGGCCACGAGCACCCTGTGCGGCGTCAGAGACCGGCCCCTGGGATGGTCCAGCCCGGTGGCGAGCACGCTGACAGTGATGTCGGCCCGGCCGCGGCGGTCGCAGCCGGAGTTGCAGCGACCAGACCGACCGGGCTGTCAGCTCTGGCTGCGGGGGAGCGGCTGCAGGGCGCGGACAGCGGCCAGCGCCATCCCGAGGTCGGCGACCTCGGTCACCCGCATCCCCCGGGGCGGGGTGGCGATCCCGGCGTCGACCGGGACCAGCGCACGGGTGAAACCAAGCCGGCTGGCCTCCAGTAGCCGCCTGGACACCGCGGTCACCGGTCGTACGTCGGCCGAGAGCCCGACCTCGCCGACCGCGATCAGGTCGGGCGGTAGGGCCAGTCCGGTGAAGGCGCTCTCCACGGCGAGCGCGACGGCCAGGTCGGCGGCCGGCTCGGACAGCCGGACGCCCCCGACTGTCGCCGCGTAGATGTCGCAGTCACCGAGCTTGTAGCCCCCGCGGCTGGACAGCACCGCGAGCACCATGCCGACCCGGCCGCTGTCGAGTCCGGAAACCGCCCGCCGTGGGTTGCTCAGCTGGCTCCTGTCCACCAGCGCCTGAACTTCGGCGGGCATCGGCCGCCGGCCCTCCACCGTCACCGTCACGCAGGTGCCGGGGACTGGGTCGGCGCGGCGCGTCAGGAACAGCCCGGAAGGGTCGGGCAGGCCCTCGATGCCGCTGTCGCCCAGTACGAAGCAGCCGACCTCGTCGGCCGGACCGAACCGGTTCTTGATGGCGCGGACCATCCGCAGCGTGGAGTGCCGCTCACCCTCGAAGTGCAGAACGACGTCGACCAGGTGCTCGAGCAGCCGCGGGCCGGCGATCGCGCCGTCCTTGGTGACGTGTCCGACCAGGACGGTCGCGATGCCGCGCTCCTTTGCGACCGCGATGAGGGCGGCGCTCACCGCCCGGATCTGCGTCACGCCACCGGCGCCGCCATCGGCCTGCGCACTGGCTATGGTCTGGATGCTGTCGACGACCAGAAGCCCGGGCTGGACGGCATCGATGTGGGCCAGCAGCGCGGCCAGATCTGTCTCGGCGGCCAGCCACAGGTGCGGGTCCAGTGAGCCGGTGCGCTCCGCCCGCAGCCGCACCTGGGCCGCGGACTCCTCGCCCGTGACGTACAGCGTCGGGGCACCCTCCCGGGCGACCCTTGACGCGACCTCGAGCAGCAGGGTCGACTTGCCGGCGCCGGGCTCGCCCGCCAGCAGGACCACGGCGCCGGGCACCAGGCCGCCGCCCAGCACCCGGTCGAGCTCGCCGACGCCGGTCGGCCGGGCCCGGGCCGCCTCGACGTCGACCTCAGCAATGCGACGCGCAGGTGCCGACACCGCGCCCGCAACGACGCGGTGGCCGGCGCCGGGCAGCAGGGCGACCTCGCTGATCGAGCCCCAGGCCTGGCACTCCGGGCAGCGGCCGACCCACTTGGTCACCGTCAGGCCGCACTCGGAGCAGCGGTGCGAGGGACGAGCGGAGAGGGGGGTCCTGGCCATGCCCGGGACGCTAGCCGCGAGGTAGGACAGCCCCGGTGTGCCCCGCCGAGGTGTGGACCGGGTCACCGCCTCGGGTCACTGTCCGCGCGGTTCGGCACCGCCGGGCCGGGCTGGCCGCCAGCGGGCCAGCTGTGCGCTAGCTGGGCCCCTTTGGGGTGCTGTCATTCTTCGTCGCCTCCGGTGACCCGTGCTGGAGCGGCCGGCCGGCACTGTCGGTCTCCGGCACCTCGTACGTCCCGGTTGGACGGGGCACGCCCCCGGGCGTGGTCTGCACGGGCACGTTGACGGTCTTGATGCCGTTACGGCTGAAGGTCAACGTCATCTCGATGTACGTGCCGGTCTGCAGGTCACCGGTGAGCCCGCGCAGCAGCAGCGAGTACGCGGTGCCTGACGACGAGAGCCGGGGAACGGGCAGTTGGGTGCCCGGGCCCTCGATGACCACGGAGGCCGCTGCCGGGGACGTCACCTGGGTCAGCACGTCGTCGTCGCCGCCCTGGTTGACCAGGGTGATGTTGACAGGAGCGTCGGCGCCCTGGGAGAGCACCGTCCCGACCCGTGGCCCAGCGACCGCCAGGTTGCGCACCGCGATGGCGCCCACCGAGACGTTGGTGGAGTCGGCGGCGGCCTTCGACTGGTAGGTCTGGGTCTGCTGACCCACCCCGCAGCCGGCCAGCAGCGCGACTGCGGCCAGCCCTACCAGGCGGGTGGCGGCAGGCGGGTGGGTCACGTCGTCTCCTTGCGGCCCAGCACGGGAAGGTCGGCAGCGATGTCGGCCGGGCTGCTGCCCGCCGGGTAGACCACAGGCATCCGATCCGACGCATTGAAGGCGAAGATCACACTCGTGTGCTGGACACCGTAACCGAGCGGCCCGTCGTGGGTGTGCGGCGCGGTACCGGGGGCGTGGACGTGTTCCCCCGGCTGCCCGGGCAGGGTCGGCTGCGGCCCTGCCTCGGTGGCCGCCGGGGCGCCGACGGATGCCAGCGCCGCGTCGACCTGGGCCTGGGTGCCGCTCAGCCCCACGGTGTCGGGCGAGTACGTGTCGAGCCAGCGGCGCAGCGTCGATGCGTCGTCGCGCGCCGGGTCCGTCGTGACGAACACGACGCGGGTGCGCCCGCGCAGGTCGCTGCCGGTGGCGCGCAGCGCCGCCGAGATGTCGGCCATCGCGGTGGGGCACTCGTCCGGGCAGTGCGTGTAGCCGAAGAACAGCAGGGTCGGCCGACCGGCTGTCTGGCGCCCGAAGTCGTACGGCGCCCCAGAGGTGTCGGTGAGCGTGAAGGACGGCCGGCGGGGCACCTGGTCGGGCTCGGCGCCGTGGTAACCGGTCGGACCAGCGACGCCGGGCCGCGCGGTGCCGCAGCCGCTCCCCAGCAGGGCCAGGCCCAGCAGACCGACCGCCAGCCGCGAGGCTGTGGCGCAGGTCCGGGGCACATATCGAGTCTGTCAGCCGCCCGTCAGCTGCGCACCGCGGGCCACCAGCAGGGACACGTCGACGACCGCAACGGCGACGGCCGCCAGGAAGGCCGCTCGCGACCCCGGCCGGCGGGCCAGTCCGACGCCGCCGACTGTGAGCAGGGTGGCGACCACGAGGGCCACGAAGCCGTACGGGCCCGGCGACCCGGGGCCGTATGCCAGCAGGGTGGTGGCCGCGAGCAGCAGCACTGCTGCCAGTGCCGAGGACATCGGCCGGCCGAGGCGGTGTGGCAGGCCGCGTACGCCATTCGCGAGGTCGTCCTCCAGGTCGGGCAGCGCGTTGGCCAGGTGGGCGCCGACGCCGAGCAGGGCACCGGCCGCGGTCGCCCAGGCCGGCGCCAGCCCGCCGTCCGGGGAGGCCAGCACCACCACGCTGGGCAGCAGCCCGAACGACACCGCGTACGGCAGCCACGACAGCGGCCCGGCCTTGAGGCCGACGTTGTACGCCAGCGCCGACCCGACTGCCGCCAGGTGTACCAGCCCGGCCCGCACCCCGAGCGCGAGCGACAGCGGGACGCAGGCCGCCGCGGCCAGCAGCGCGGCGATGCGCAGGGTGGCCGCCGGCAGCCGCCCCGCCACCAGCGGCTTGTCGCCCCGGCCGCTGCGTGCGTCGCGGTCGCGGTCGATCCAGTCGTTGCTCCAGCCGGTGGCGAGCTGCCCGGCGGCGAAGGCGGCCATCACCTGCAGTACAGGCGCATCGGTGCCGACCGCGAGCGCCCCGGCGATCAGCGTCACCGCCAGCGCCGGCTCGGGGTGGCAGGCCCGCACGAGGGCCCCGGCGGTGGTCACACGGCACTGTGTCAGCGGTGGACACGACAATGTGGCAGCGGGGCCGAGATCAGCCCTGACGACCCG